>NZ_JBEXWT010000113.1:0-26496 GCF_040629945.1 Kitasatospora sp. NPDC005856
CCCGTAACGCTGTGGTGCCCGGGCTCCGCCGAGCCCGGGCACCACCGACGGACAGGACGCCGCCTGCTGTCGTTACGCCGTGTACGTGTACGTCACCGGAGCGCTGGTCCCGCCGGCCGTCGTGACGGTGACGCCGACGGGCCCGGCCTGGGTGCCCGCCGGGGCCGTGGCCGAGCAGAAGGACGGGCCGCAGGAGACGTGCGTGGCCGGCACGCCGCCGAAGGCCACCGTCCCGTACGTCAGGTTGCTGCCGAACACGTTCACCCTGGTCCCGCCGGCGGCCGGCCCGGACGTGGGGGAGAGGCTGCTGACCGCCGGTGCGGCCGGGGGCGGCGGCGGGGCGCCGGTGTAGTCGAAGGCGGCCGGGGACGCGGCGGTGCCGCCGGGCGTCACCACGGTGACCGGGGCGCTGCCCGAGCCGCCCGGGGTGGTCACCGTGCAGGAGGTGCCGGTGCAGCTGCCGGGTGCCGGGACGCCGCCGACCAGCACCATGCCGTTGGTCAGGTTGCTGCCGCTGACGGTCACCGCGGTGCCGCCGGCGCCCGGGCCGGTGGTGGTGTCGAGGCCGGTGACGGTCGGGGCGGCCTGGACGGTCGCCGGCAGGAGGCTCTGGGTGCCGAGGTCGTAACGGGAGATGTGGCCGGTCGGGTCGGTGTCGTTGGGGTTGGCGGCCGTCACCGTGATCACGCCGGCGATCGGCACGCCGGGGGTGGTGCGCAGGCTGAGCTTCATGAACTCGTACTTCCCGACCACCCGGGTGCCGTTCAGCACGGCCTCCAGGTGGCGGCCGTCGGGGGAGAGGGTCGAGCTGAAGGTGTAGTCGTACGGCATGGAGTAGAACATCGCACCGTCGGTGGTGACGCCGGGCGGCAGGTCGACGGTGAAGTGCGTCGGGCCGGTCAGGTCCGCGGTGCCGGACGAGGTCCAGCCCGCCGACATGTTCCCGGTGGTGAAGAAGCCGCCCGGGTAGTTCCCGCTCTGCGACACGGTCACGTGTTGGGCGGAGGTGGACGTCGCGGCGGTCGAGGTGGCGGAGGCGGGCGTCGGTGCGGCCGGTGCGGCCGCTGCGGCGGTGGCACCGGTGACGAGGACGGCACCGGTGGCGAAGGTGGTCACGGACAGCGCGGCGGCGAGGCCCGCTTTGGCCAGTCGGGTGATCATAGGTCGATCATCACCGAACAAGCGCGCCGTCCTCACGCTTTTCTCGAATGCCGGTTCGGGAATGGCGGGATCTCGTCGAAACCACGTTCCGAATCCGTCACCCGCACCGCCGTCCACCTGCCGCTCCGCCCGCCCGCAAGGTCCGTTTCGGTCGATGTCGGTGCGAACCTCTAATCTTGTCCCCCGTGACCGCCATCGCAGACCCGCCCACCGAGTCCGGCCTCCGCCCGCCCGCCGGCCCGGCCGCCGCGCGCACCGCGCCCGGCCCCGCCGCCGACGAGGGCCTGGCCCGCCGGCTCAAGGCGCTGGCCTGCACCGCCCCGCTGCACGACCTGGACAACCGCAAGGTCAACCTGGCCGGCGAGTACGGCGGCTACGCGATGGCCGAGGTCGGCCTCGCCGCGATCGACCTGGTCACCCTGAACATGGACTTCGACACCGGGGCCGACCGCGAGATAGTGCTCGCCCGGCTGCTGCCCCGGGTCGCCGTCCAGGCCGTCGGCCGCCCCGCCGCCGAGCACGAGCGGGTCGCCCGCTGGGTGCTGGAGTCGCTGATCAACGTCGGCAGCGTGGACCGCGGCTTCCGCGCCGTCTACGGCACCTTCGGAGCGGACGGCGAGTACGTCCGCCGGGACTACGACTTCAAGCTGATCGAGGAGGTCCCCGGCCCGGACGGCGGCGTCTACCTGCGCACCACCGACGAGGCGGTCAACGTCCTGGTCGGCGCGCTCGACACCGACGTCACCTCGGCCCAGATCGCCGCCGAGGTCAAGCTGGAGGTGCTGATCCGCCGCGGCCGGCTGGCCGACGCCCAGCTCGCCGCCGAGCAGGCCCGTTACCGCACCGTCCAGTACGCCGAGACGCTCCGCCGCGCGCTGGACGCCACCCGCCGCAACGTCCGCGCCGTCGACTGGATGCGGGCCATCCCCGACCTCATCGAGGAGGCGCTGGACCACATCGCGGACCGCTACCGGCACGAGAACGCGATTCTCACCAACATCCGCAAGGCCCGCGACGAGGCCGAGGACCCGGAGCACAAGCGCCGCGCCGCCGAGCTGGTCGACATCGTCAAGGACTGCATCCGCCGCCACACCCAGCTCCAGACCCGCCTGCTGGAGGCCGGCCCGCTGTTCCGCGCCGAGCAGGACCGCCAAGCCTTCTCCACCCCCGGCGCCCGCAGCGGCATCGACCTCTACGGGCAGCTGCTCGCCCCCGTGCTGCGGTTGCCGATAGAGCAGGCCGTCCGTCCCACCGGCGCGTTCTTCGCCCGTGGCGCCGGTCTGCGCACCCCCGTCTCGGTCCGGGTCACCGACCTGATCGACCTGCTGCTCACCCCGCCGGTCGAACGCGAGCACCTCGGCGCCGAGCTGCCCGATCCGGACCTGGTCGCCACCCCGGACGACAGCCGGTTCTCCGAGGCCCAGCTGGAGTCCGCGATGATCCTGCTCGACCTGCCCCCGGACGCCCCCCGCCGGCTCTCCGGCCTGCTCGCCGACGCCCGCAAGCAGGACCCGGACCTGCCGTACCTGGTCGCCCTGCTCGCCGTGCACGCCGCCAGCCCGCCGGTCGGCACCGCCTACCGCCAGGGCGAGGAGCGGCTGCTGTTCGCCGTGGACGACGGCACCCCGCTGCGCGACCCGGAGTTCGGCGGCGCCGACCTGATCGTCGGCAGCGCCCTGCTCGACGCGGTCGGCATGGCCGCCGACCGCAAGGACGCCGGCTGACCGGCCGGGAAGCACACGTTGCCGGGACCAACCTTGACGAACCGTAACCACCGCGCCACCCCCGAGGAGCACCGCCCGTGACGACCCACCACGACACGTCCTGGGCGACCGAGAGCGAACCCGCGGCCCCCGCACCGATCACCCCGGCCGACGTCGCGGACGCCGCCCGGCTGGTCTCCTTCGGCCTCCAGGCCAAGCTGCTGCCCGCCCGGGACGCCGAGTACGCCGAGCTGGTGCGCCGCCACCGCGAGGACCCGCCGTTCGCCCGGCTCGCCGACGCCATCGCCACCGGCATGGGCCTGGTCGTCCTGGAGGTCTCGCCGCGGGCCGGCATGGCCGTGGCCGCCGCCGAGGACTCGCTGTTCGCCGTCCGGATGGGCGACTACTCGCGCCGCGCCGCCTCCGAGTCCACCGACCGCTTCCTGCACGGCCTCGCCCACCTGGCCGTCGCCGCGATGGCCTTTCCCCGCCCCGAGGACCTCGCCGACGACGGCTACCTCGGGCGGATCACCGTCAACGGCGTCGACTCCTTCGTCCGCCAGGCCTGCCGCCGCCTGGAGGAGCAGGCCGACGCCGAGGGCGCCAACACCGACCCGGCCTCCGACGCCCCCGGCCTGGAGGCCGCCTGGCGGGTCTGGGCCCGGCGCACCGCCACCGGCGCCACCAAGGACGCCCGCCGGCTCTCCGGCTCCACCATCGGCATCGTCGCCAAGGCCGTGCTGTTCCTGGTCGACTCGGGCTTCCTGCAGAAGGTCTCCGACGACTCCGGCGGCACCTACCGCACCACCGCCCGCTACCAGCTCCAGGTGCGCGACCTGGCGGGCAGCGCGGCCATGGCCGAACTGCTCGACCTGGGCATCGTCCCGGTCTCCGACGGCACGGCCAGCCTGCTGCCGCCGGACACCGGCGACGAACTGGTCGCCGACGCGGGCCTGCCGTTCCACTCGCTCTGAGTCCCGGAGCCCTGAGTCCCGGAGCCCTGAGTCCCGGAGCCCTGAGTCCCGGAGCCCTGAGTCCCGGAGCCCTGAGTCCCGGAGCTCAGAGCCTACCCGCTCCGAGCCCACCGCGCCGGCCTCCCGCCGAGCGCACCCGGTCCCGACCACCGCGCCGGTCCCGGACCGCCGCGCCGGCCCACCCACCCCGAGCCGGCCCGCCGCCCATCCCTCACGCCACGCAAGCCACGGAGAACCGCCGCACATGTACGAGCTCAACCGGGTCCGCCTCTACTCGATCGGACCGGCCGGCGCCCGTTACGCCGACACGGTGCTCGACCTGCGCGGCGTCGGCGAGCCGGTCGCCGACCCGGCCCCGCAGCAGATCGGCCTGTTCGGCGAGGAGACCGACGGCCCGGTCCGCCGCCCCGCCCCCGCCGGCGTGCTCTTCCTGGAGAACGGCGGCGGCAAGTCCGTCCTGCTCAAGCTGATCTTCTCGGTCATGCTCCCCGGCCACCGCAACACCCTCGGCGGCGCCAGCTCCGGCGTGCTGCGCAAGTTCCTGCTCGCCGACGACTGCGGCCACGTCGCCCTGGAGTGGCAGCACACCGTCACCGGCGAGCTGATCGTGGTCGGCAAGGTCAGCGAGTGGCGCGGCCGCCAGGTCTCCTCCGACCCGCGGAAGTTCGCCGAGACCTGGTACTCCTTCCGTCCCGGCCCCGGCCTGACCCTCGACTCGCTGCCGGTCGCCGAACGGGTCAGCCTGGCCGGCGACCAGAAGGCCCGCGGCCGCCGCCGCACCATGAAGGGCTTCCGCGACGCCCTCACCGAGGCCGGCAAGGCCCACCCCCACCTCGACCTGGTCTTCGAGGACGGCCACGACCGCTGGACCGAACACCTCGGCGAACTCGGCCTCGACCCCGAACTCTTCCGCTACCAGCGCGAGATGAACGCCGACGAGGGCGAGGCGGCCGGCCTCTTCGCGGTCAAGCACGACAGCGACTTCACCGACCTCCTGCTGCGCGCCGTCACCGACACCCGGGACACCGACGGCCTCGCCGACCTCGTGCACGGCTTCGCCGCCAAGCTCGGCCGCCGCGCCGAACTCACCGCGGAACGCGACTTCACCGCCGGCTCACTGGACCTCCTGGAGCGCATCGCCGAGTCCACCACCGCCCGCGAGACCGTCCGCGAGGCCCACCGCACCGCCGAGCGCCGCACCCGCCGCCTCGCCCACGCCCTCGCCTCCCGCGCCACCGCCGAGCGCGACCGCGCCCAGGACCTCGCCATCGAGGTCGCCGCCGCCGCGAGCGCCGTCACCGCCGCCGAGGCCGACCGCACCCGGCACAGCCTGATCACCGACGAACTCACCCACCGGCACGCCACGTTGAGCCTCACCGCGGCCACCGCCGAGGCCGCCGCGCTTCGCCGCGAACTCATCGACGCCCGCACCCTGCACTCCGCCTGGCAGGCCGCCGAGGCGGTGCTGCGCCAGCGCGCCGCCGCCGACCGGGTCGCCCGGGTCGCCGCCGCCATCCGCGAGGCCGAACTGGACGCCGCCCCCGCGCTCGCCGCCCGGGCCCGCGCGGCGACCGCCCTGGCCCGCGCCCTGGAGGCCGCCGCCGCGGCCGCCGAGTCCCGCGCCGACACCGAGGAGGAGCGCGCGGGAGAACTCCAGGAGGACGGCGGCAAGGCGCAGTCCGATGCCACCGAGGCCGCCACCGCCGCCCAGAAGGCCCGCAGTGAGGCCGAGCACCTGCGCCAGCGCCTCGCCGAGGTCGAGCAGGAGACCGAGGCCGCCGTCTCGGCCGGCTTCATCGACGCCGACGGCGACGTGGACCCGGCCCGCGCCGCGCTGCACGCCGCCGACGTCGAGAAGGCCGCCGCCGCCGCGCTCGCCCAGGCCCGTACCGCCGCCGAGTCCGCCGCCGCCCGGCTGCGCGAGTCCGCCGCCGCCACCTCGCGCGCCGAACTCGCCGCCGAGCGGGCCGGCGACGCCCGCAAGGACGCCGCCCGTGCCCTCGCCGGCGAGCAGCGCACCGCCGCGCTGCTCGCCACCGAGGAGCGCCTCGCCGACCTGCTCTCCCTGACCCCCTACCAGGACGGCGCCGAGGAGGACGCGGGCTTCCTCACCCCCGCCGTGCTCGACCGCAACGCCGAGTACCTGCGCGAACTCCTCGACGAGTCCATCGCCACCGCCGAACGCACCCTGTTCGACCTCCGTACGGCCGCCGCCGACGACTCCCGCATCCTCGCCGCCCTCGGCGACGGCGGTCTGCTGCCGCCCGGCCCGGACGTGCTCGCCACCGTCGAGTACCTCGCCGAGCACGGCATCCCGGCCCTGCCCGGCTGGCGCTACCTCGCCCAGTCCGTCGACCCGGCCGACCACGACGCGATCCTCGCCGCCCGCCCCGAACTGGTCGACGGCGTGGTCGTCACCGACCCGTCCTCGCTGGAGCGCGCCCGCGAGGCCCTGCAGGCCGCCGCCCTGCTGCCGCGCTCCACCGTCGCCGTCGGCGCCGCCGCCTCGCTGATCGCCCCGATCACCGACGAGCCGGCCTTCTTCCTCGTCCCGCCGAACCCGGCCATGCACGACGAGTCCGCCGCCGACGGCGAGCGCCGCGAACTGCGCGCCCGGGCGAGCGCGCGCGAGGAGCACATCCGCGAACTGGCCGGCCGCCTCGGTGCCGACCGCGCCCTCGCCGCCCGCCTCGCCTCCTGGCACGCCAGCTGCCCGCCCGGCACCCTCGCCGAACTCGCCGCCGCCGCCGAGGCCGCCCGCGAGCACGCCGAACAGGCCGCCGCCGCCCTGGGCACCCTGCGCGCCGACCACGACGAGGCCGAGACCGACCACGCCGTGGCCGCCTCCGCCCACGAGGAGCACCGCGAGGCCGCCCAGCGCGCCCGGCGCCGCGCCGACGCCCTCTCCGGCCTCGCCTTCCGGCTGCGCGAGCGCGGCAACTGGGCCCGCCGCCAGCGCGAACTCGCCGAGGACGCCGCCGAGTGCGACCGCCGCCAGACGCTGTGCGCCGAGCGCGCCCGCACCTGCGACGAGGACCGCCGCGCCGCCCAGCGCGCGGCCGACGACGCCCGCCGGACGGCCCGCGCGCTGCGCGCCGAACGCGCCGAGATCCCCGCCGCCGAGCAGTCCGACGAGCCCGCCGAGACCGCCCCCGCCGCGCTGCCCGCCCTGCGCGAGGCCTACCGCGCCGCCTCCCAGCTGTACGAGAAGGTCGGCGTCGGCGCCGACCTGCGCGCCGAACAGGCCCGCGCCGAGGGTGACGAGGCCGCCGCCGCGGCCGAACTCGACCGTCTCACCAACAAGGTGCGCACCCGCGCCGAGGAGCTCCTCGGCAGCCCTGACGGCGCCGACGGCCCGGCTCGCCAGGCCGCCGCCGTCCGCGCCGAGGAACTGGTCGCCACCATCGAGGCCCGCTCGGCCGCCGCCAGCGAGCAGCTCGGCCGGCTGCGCGGCGAGGCCGAACGCTCCGCCCCCGCCGACGGTGAGGCGCACACCGAGCTGCCCGAGGACCTCGTCCCCACCGATCCGGAGCACGCCCAGGCCCTGCTGCGCACTGCCACCAGCCGCCTCGCCGAGCGCCGCGAGGCCCTGGACGCCGCCCGTGCCGCCCACGCCGACCTCCAGCGGACCTTCGACACCGCCCAGGCCGCCGCCGCCGACTTCGACGAGCTGGCCGGTCAGCTGCGCGACGGGCTGCGCGACCACCAGGAGGACCCGGACGACCCGGTCGAGCCGTACCTGGGCTCGCTGGCCGAGGCCCGTACCGGCGCCACCGAGGCCCGCCGCGCCCTGCGCACCGCCGCCGGCGAGCTGTCCAGCGCCGAACTCGCCGTCCGCGATGCCGCCGACGCCCTGGTCCGGCACGCCAACGCGGCCCGCTACGAGGCCGTCCGCACCCCCGCCCGCCAGCAGATCCGCGAACTGCCGGCCTCCGCGCTGCCCGAGCACGCCGCCGCCTGGGCCGCGGCCTTCGCCCCCCGGCTGCGGGTGCTCACCGACGAGCTCGCCCAGCTGGAGAAGAACCGCGGCTCGATCGTGGACCGGCTGCGCGGCCTGGTCGAGTCCTCGCTCACCACCCTGCGCGCCGCCCAGCGGCTGTCCCGGCTGCCCGAGGGCCTGGGGGAGTGGTCCGGCCAGGAGTTCCTCCGGATCCGCTTCGAGGACCCGGACCACGCCACCCTGGTCGAGCGCCTCGGCGAGGTCATCGACGAGGCCACCCGCGCCGCCGTCAAGAAGAACAGCGACCTGCGCCGCGACGGCATGTCCCTGCTGCTGCGCGGCGTCGCCGCCGCGATCGGTCCCAAGGGCGTCAGCGTCGAGATCCTCAAGCCCGACGCGGTGCTGCGAGCCGAGCGGGTCGGCGTCGGCCAGATGTCCGACGTCTTCTCCGGCGGCCAGCTGCTCACCGCGGCGATCGCGCTGTACTGCACGATGGCCGCGCTGCGCGCCAACGACCGCGGCCAGTCCCAGCTGCGGCACGCCGGCACGCTGTTCCTGGACAACCCGATCGGCCGCGCCAACGCCACCTACCTGCTGGAGCTCCAGCGGGCCGTGGCCGACGCGCTCGGCGTCCAGCTGATCTACACCACCGGCCTGTTCGACACCACCGCGCTCGCCGAGTTCCCGCTGGTGATCCGTCTGCGCAACGACGCCGACCTGCGAGCCGGCCTCAAGTACATCTCGGTCGAGGAGCACCTGCGCCCGGGCCTGCCCGCCGCCCCGGACCCGGACGGCCCGACCATCCACGGCGAGATCACCGCCACCCGGATGTTCAAGCGTCCCGCGGAGGTTCCCGCTCAGGCCTGAACTGGTTAGCGTGATCGACATGTTGACGATCGCGCACCTCAGTGACATCCACCTCGGCCAGGTCCACCGCCGGGACGGCGGCAAGCGAGCCCGGCGGCGGGCCGAGCAGGTGATGGCGTACCTCGACGCCCTGCCCGGCCCGCTGGACGCGGTGCTGGTCACCGGTGACCTCGCCGACCACGGCCTGCCCGGGGAGTACCGGCAGGTCGCCGAGGTGTTGGCCTCCCGGCACCCGGTGCTCACCTGCCCCGGCAACCACGACTCCCGGGCGCCGTACCGGGAGGTGCTGCTCGGCGAGGCGCCCGGGGAGGGGCCGGTCAACCGGCTGCACCGACTGCCGGGCGCCGACGTGCTGATGCTCGACTCCTCCATACCCGGGCAGCACGACGGCCTGCTGGACGAGCGGACGCTGGACTGGCTGGACGCGCAACTCGCCGAGGGGCGCGCCGAGTTGCCCGCCCTGGTGGCCTTCCACCACCCGCCGGTCGAGCTGCACCTGCCGTACGTCGACCCGATCCGCCAGTTCGGCGAGGAGCGGCTGGCCCGGGTCCTGCGACGGCACCCCCGGGTGGTCGCCCTGTTCTGCGGCCACTCGCACACCCCCGCGGCGACCACCTTCGCCGGTCTGCCGCTGCTGGTGGCGCCCGGCGTGGTCTCCACCGTCACGCTGCCCTGCGAGGGCGGGCGCGGCATCTCGTTCGACCACCCGCCGATGCTGGCCTTCCACGTCCTGGACGGGGGCCGCCGGCTCACCACCCACTACCGGGCGCTGCCGGTGCGCGACTGACCGACTCGCCCGGCGCTACGGGTGGTTGGTCTGCACCCGGGCCTGGCGCGGCGGCTGTTGCGGTGACGGGCGGCGGCGGTTGGTGCGGCTGCTGATGAGGCTGCTGGTACGGCGCTCGCTGCGGCTGGTTCCCCGGTCCGTACGGCTGCTGCCGCCCCGGACCGCCGTACGGCTGCGGCGGCTGCGACTGCGGCTGCGGAGACTGCGGCGCCTCGTACGGTTGCCGGTACACCGAGGACGAGCCGGGCCGGGGGAACGGCCGCGCTGCCAGCGGCTCGGTGGGCGCCCGGCTGCCCGCCATCGGGTGCGCGGAGCCGGGCGCCCGCGTCCGCTGGGCCGCGACCTGGCGGGAGATCAGGATCTCCAGCAGGCACCACATGGTGCCGAACACCCCGAGCCCCATCGCCAACAGCGCCGGCGTCAGCAGCCAACTGCCCGCGTACGAGGCCAAGGTCGCCACCACGACGCCCACCAGGGTGAAGGACAGGCAGAGCACCGCCCGGACTGCGGCGGCGCGCACCTCGTCGGGCAGGCGGCGACGGCGGCGGCGTGGCACGGACATCGAGCGACCCCCAGGCACGTGGCGCGTGTTCTGTGAAGCATACGGAACGGGCGCACACGAAACGCGCCCCTCGCCTCACTCTGCCCAGCCGAACCAGGACTATGCGTCCGAAACCGTCGAACTGCCGCCAAATCGTGTCATCAGGACGGTTCCCACAGGCCCGGCGGCTCCGGCGGGCCCGCGGCCCAGTGGCCGGGGCGGCCCCCGGGAGCCCGCGGCTCAGTCCAGCTGGAGGTTCAGCTCCTCCAGTGCGCCGGTCACGATCGTCCGCATCGCCTGCTCGGCGTGGACGGCGTCCTGGGCGCAGATCGCCTCGGCGACCTCGCGGTGCAGCCGGATCGCGTACGGCTCCGGCTGATGGGGCATCAGATGATACTCGGTCCGACCGGTGAGCACCGCCGCGACGGTGTCCCCGAGGTGGGCGAACATCTCGTTGCCCGAGGCACGCAGCACCAGGGAGTGGAAGGCGATGTCGTGCTCGAGGAAGGTGTTCAGGTCGGCGGCCCGCGCGGTGACCGTCAGATCCACGGCCAGCGAGCTGAGTTCGCGCCGCTCGTCGTCGCTGGCGTGGGTGGCGGCGAGCGCGGCGGCGGCCGGTTCGACGGCCACCCGCAGCGAGCCGAGCGAGCGCAGCTGGGCGGGGCGGTCCGCGCCGGCCAGGCGCCAGCGGATCACCATCGGGTCGAAGACGTCCCAGAGCGACTTCGGCTGGACGGTGATCCCGACCCGGCGCCTGGAGGCCACCATCCGCATCCCCTCCAGGATGCGCACCGCCTCCCGGACGACCGTCCGGGACACCCCGAACCGGCGCTCCAGCTCCTCCCCGCGCAGCACCGCGCCCTCGGGGATCTCCCCCGACGCGATGGCCGGCCCGAGCTCGTCAAGCAGCCGCCCGGGCAGCCCCTGGATCTCCATCCGACCAGCGTAGACGCCCGCCCCGCGGACCTTCGCGTCGCCCTGCGATCCAGGCCACACCTCAAAAGTATGACGATTTGGTTTCCGGCACTTGAATACGTCATATCTTTGAGGCGATAGTGGCGGCCAGGCAACGAAGGAGCACCACCCCATGGCTCTCAGCGTCGAGAACCACGACCTCCCGCAGGCCCCCCTCACCGTGGTGGTGATGGGCGTCTCGGGCGTCGGCAAGACCACCCTGGCCCGCCTGCTGGCGGACCGCCTCGCCCTCCCCTTCGCCGAGGCGGACGACTTCCACCCCGCGGCCAACATCGCCAAGATGTCCGCCGGGATCCCGCTGGACGACCGGGACCGCGCTCCCTGGCTGCGCGCCATCGGCGCCTGGCTGAAGGAGCGGACCGAGGCCGGCACCGGCGGTGTGGTCACCTGCTCGGCGCTGAAGCACCACTACCGCGACACCCTGCGCGCGGCCTGCCCGGGTGCCTTCTTCCTGCACCTCAGCGGTGGCCACGAGCTGGTCGAGGACCGGCTCAGCCACCGCACCGGCCACTTCATGCCGTCGTCGCTGCTCGACTCGCAGTACGCCGCCCTGGAACCCCTGGGGGCGGACGAGCGCGGTGCCGTCCTGGACGTCGGCCCGTCCCCCGAAGAACTCGTCGAGATGGCCGCGGCGCTGCTGCGGCCCGTCAATGGAGACCTCACGTGAGCGAGCGAAGCGAGCGAGCCATCAGAAGGCGCGCACTGGCGCATGCCCCTGCCGAGCGAAGCGGGGCGGGCGCATGAGCATTGCCCCCGCTCTGCTGGCGGCCGCCCCACCGGCCCTGCCGCACACCAGCAGCGACTCCCAGCTGCTGATCGCGGTGCTGCTCAGCATCGGTGCGATCGTCGTACTGATCACCAAGCTGAAGCTGCACCCGTTCCTCGCCCTCACGCTCGGCTCCGGTCTGCTGGCCGCCGTCGCGGGTGCCCCCTTCGACAAGCTGCTCAGCAGCTTCTCCACGGGCTTCGGCTCCACCGTCGCCAGCGTCGGCCTGCTGATCGGCCTCGGCGCGATGCTCGGCAAGCTGCTCGCCGACTCCGGCGGCGCCAACATCATCGCGGACACCGTGCTCTCCCGGACCGGCAACAAGGCGCTGCCCTGGGCGATGGCGCTGATCGCCGCGGTGCTCGGCCTGCCGCTGTTCTTCGAGGTCGGGGTCGTCCTGCTGATCCCGATCGTGCTGCTGGTCGCCCGCCGCGGCAACGTCCCCCTGATCCGGATCGGCATCCCGGCCCTGGCCGGCCTGTCGGTGCTGCACGGCCTGGTGCCCCCGCACCCGGGCCCGCTGGTCGCCGTCGACGCGCTGAAGGCCGACCTCGGCATCACCCTGGCGCTCGGCCTGCTGATCGCCGTCCCGACCCTGATCATCGCCGGCCCGCTGTTCGCCCGGCTGGCCGAGCGCTGGGTCGGCTCGCTGGAGATCCCGGCGGCCACCGCCCCCGAGGAGACGGCCAAGCGCGAGCACACCCCGTCCTTCGCCGCCGTGCTGGCCACCATCCTGCTGCCCGTCGTGCTGATGCTCGGCAAGGCGCTGGCCGACGTCGTGATCGACGACCCGAAGGCGCTGGGCCAGCGGGTGTTCGACTTCATAGGCTCCCCGCTGATCGCCCTGCTCGCCGCGACCCTGCTCGGCATGGTGACCCTCGGCAAGGCGGCCGGCTTCGACAAGGCCCGGATCTCCGACACCGTCGGCAAGTCGCTCGGCCCCATCGCCGGCATCGTGTTCATCGTGGGCGCGGGCGGCGGCTTCAAGCAGACCCTGATCGACGTGGGCGTCGGCAACGCGGTGAGCGAGTGGTCCGGCAAGTGGCACATCTCGGCGCTGCTGCTGGGCTGGCTGATCGCCGTGCTGATCCGACTGGCCACCGGCTCGGCGACCGTCGCCACGATCACCGCCGCCGGCATCGTCTCCCCGCTCGCCGCGAACATGTCCTCGACCCACGCGGCGCTGCTGGTGCTCGCGATCGGCGCCGGCTCGCTGTTCTTCTCGCACGTCAACGACGCCGGCTTCTGGCTGGTGAAGGAGTACTTCGGGATGAGCGTCGGGCAGACGCTGAAGTCCTGGTCGGTGATGGAGACGGTGATCTCCGTGGTCGCCATCGCCCTGATCCTGCCGCTCAGCCTGATCATCTAGCGCGCGGAACCAGCCGGCGCGCCACAGAGCCCGTGACCGCGCCACAGAACCGGCGCGCCACAGAACCGCCGCACGAAGCAGCGAAGCCGAGGGGCGGCACCCGTGACCGTACGGGTGCCGCCCCTCGGCGTTTCCTCGGGCCGGCCGGGCCCCGCTCAGCCCGGCAGCCCCGACAGCACCGGACCGGCGCCCGCGCCGACCTGCTCGTCCTCGACGGCGACCCGCTCGCCGACCTCGCCGTGCTCACCCGCCCCGACCTCCGCCCGAAGCGGGTGGTCAAGGCCGGCGTCCCGGCCCGAAGGCCCCGAAGGCCCGCCGGAGCAGAACGCCGGAACGACGGAACGCCGGAACGCCGAAACGGCGGGCGGGCGCCCGGGAAAACCCGAACGCCCGCCCGCCGTGAAGGACCGAACTACTTCGCGCGCTTCGCGAGGAAGGCCTCCACCTCGGCCTTGATCTCCGGCGTGTCCAGCCCGCGCACCGTCATCGTGGTGCGGCGGCGCAGCACGTCGTCCGCGGTGTACGCCCACTCGTTGTCCGCCGCGTACGCGACCTGGGCCCAGACGTCCGGCCCGTCCTCGTGGATCGGCCGGCCGAGCTCCGGGTTCTCGTCGATCATGCGGGCGATGTCGAAGGACAGGGTGCCGTAGTGGCTGGCCAGGTGCTTGGCCACCAGCGGCTCCATCCGCGAGCCCGGCTCACGGTCGATCAGCAGGCGGTGCGCCACCGCGTTCGGCGCGCCGACGCCCGGGAGCGGGACGGTCGGGGCGATCGGGGACATGTCCTCGCCGAGGCTGGTGCCGGGCACGTGGGCCAGCTTCTCCAGCACGGTGCGGCCGATGTGCCGGTAGGTGGTCCACTTGCCGCCGGAGACCGACAGCATGCCGCCGCGGCCCTCGGTGACGACGGTCTCGCGCTTGGCGGCAGCGGTGTCGCCCGGCCCGCCCGGCAGCACGCGCAGGCCGGCGAAGGAGTAGGTGATCAGGTCGCGGTCGAGGTGCTCGTCGCGGATCGCGTGCGCGGCCTCGCCCAGGATCTGGTCGACGTCCGCCTCGGTGGCCCGGACGTCCTTCGGGTCGCCGGTGTACTCCTCGTCGGTGGTGCCGAGCAGGACGTGGTCCTCCCACGGGATGGCGAAGGAGACGCGGTACTTGTCGATCGGGATGGTCAGCGCGGCGCGCCACGGCGAGCGGCGCTTGACGACCACGTGGGCGCCCTTGGAGAGGCGGATCGACGGCGCGGCGCCGGCGTCCTCCATCTTGCGCAGGTGGTCCACCCACGGGCCGGTGGCGTTCAGCACCAGGCGGGCGTCGATGCCGAACTCGCTGCCGTCCAGGCGGTCGCGGAGCTCGGCGCCGGTGACCCGGCCGCCGGTGAAGCGCAGGCCGGTGACCTCGGCGTGGTTGAGCACCACGGCGCCGGCGTCGACGGCGGCGCGCACGGTCATCACGGCGACGCGCGAGTCGTTCATCTGGTGGTCGCCGTAGACGGCCACCGAGCGCAGGCCCTCGGTGCGCAGCGCGGGCACCTGCTGGGCGGCGTGCGCGGCGGTGGAGACCCGGCCCATGCCGTCGCGGAAGGCGGACAGCGCGGAGTACAGGAAGACGCCGGCGCCGAGCTTGGCCGCGCCGTGCGGGCCGCCCTTGTAGACCGGCACGAAGAAGGTCAGCGGGTTGACCAGGTGCGGGGCCACGTCGGTGGAGAGCGCGCGGCGCTCCTTGTGGTTCTCCGCGACCAGCTTGACCGCGCCGGTCTGCAGGTAGCGCAGACCGCCGTGGACGAGCTTGGAGGAGGCGCTGGAGGTGGCGCCGGCGAAGTCGCCGGCGTCGACCATGGCGACCTTCAGGCCGGCCTGGGAGGCGGTCCAGGCGACGGCCGTGCCGAGGATGCCGCCCCCGATCACCAGCAGGTCGTAGGTGGCCTTGCCGAGCAGCTCACGGGTCTCGGCGCGGGAGGCGGTGTGGCCGGCGGTGCGCTCGGCACCCAGGGTCGGGATGGTTGCCATGGTGGTTGTGTACGGCCCACGGCGCAGGCGGGCCGTTACTCCTCTCGTGTGCGGTGCGGCCCCTTCGGGAGGGACCGGGTCGGCCCGGTGCGGCGGGCCGGTGAAACACAGTGGTCCCCGCTGCCGGAACAGCGGGCGGCCGGCCGGGGCCCGGGGGCCCCGACCGGCTCGTCGATCAGTTGTCCTCTTCCTCCTCCACCCAGCCCATGGTGCGCTCCACGGCCTTGAGCCACTTCTTGTACTCACGCTCCCGGGTGGCCTCGTCCATGCGCGGGGTCCACTCGGCGGCGCGGTGCCAGTTGGCCCGCAGGGTGTCGAGGTCGTTCCAGAAGCCGACGGCGAGTCCGGCCGCGTAGGCGGCGCCGAGGGCGGTGGTCTCGGCCACGTACGGGCGCTCGACCGGGGCGTCCAGGACGTCGGCGATGTTCTGCATGAGCAGGTTGTTGCTGGTCATGCCGCCGTCGACCTTGAGGGCGGTGAGCTCGACCCCGGAGTCCTTCTGCATGGCGTCGACGACCTCGCGGGTCTGCCAGGCGGTGGCCTCCAGGACGGCCCGGGCCAGGTGGCCCTTGGTGACGTACCGGGTCAGACCGGCGATCACACCGCGGGCGTCGGAGCGCCAGTACGGGGCGAACAGGCCGGAGAAGGCCGGGACGAAGTAGGCGCCGCCGTTGTCCTCGACGGTGCTGGCGAGGGTCTCGATCTCGGCGGCGGTGGAGATGATGCCGAGCTGGTCGCGCAGCCACTGGACGAGCGAGCCGGTGACGGCGATCGAGCCTTCCAGGGCGTACACCGGGGCCTGGTCGCCGATCCGGTAGCCGACGGTGGTCAGCAGGCCGTGGTACGAGTTGACGATCTTCTCGCCGGTGTTCAGCAGCAGGAAGGTGCCGGTGCCGTAGGTGGACTTGGCCTCGCCCTCGTCGAAGCAGGTCTGGCCGAACAGCGCGGCCTGCTGGTCGCCGAGCGCGGAGGCGACCGGGACGCCGGCGAGGTCGCCGACGGCCTCGCCGTACACCTCGGCGGAGGAGCGGATCTCCGGCAGGACGGCCATCGGCACGCCCATCGACTCGGCGATGCTCTCGTCCCAGGCGAGGGTCTTGAGGTTCATCAGCATGGTGCGGCTGGCGTTGGTCACGTCGGTGACGTGCTTGCCGCCGTCGACACCGCCGGTGAGGTTCCAGATCACCCAGGTGTCCATGGTGCCGAACAGGATGTCGCCGGCCTCGGCGCGCTCGCGCAGGCCCTCGACGTTGTCCAGCAGCCAGCGGATCTTCGGGCCGGCGAAGTAGCTGGCCAGGGGGAGGCCGGTCTCGCGGCGGAAGCGGTCCTGGCCGACGTTGCGGCCCAGCTCGCGACAGAGCGCCTCGGTGCGGGTGTCCTGCCACACCAGCGCGTTGTGCACCGGCTCGCCGGTGTTCTTGTCCCACAGGACGGTGGTCTCGCGCTGGTTGGTGATGCCGATCGCGCGGATGTCGTCCCTGGTCAGGCCGGCCTTCTCCAGCGCGCCGCGGACGAC
Organism: Kitasatospora sp. NPDC005856; assembly: GCF_040629945.1. NCBI lineage: Bacteria > Bacillati > Actinomycetota > Actinomycetes > Kitasatosporales > Streptomycetaceae > Kitasatospora > Kitasatospora sp. NPDC005856. The sequence goes on from NZ_JBEXWT010000113.1 coordinate 16,605, forward strand.
CGACTGGACCCGGGTCCAGATCTCGGCGGCGTCGTGCTCGACGTAGCCGGGCTGGGGGAAGATCTGCCGGTGCTCCTGCTGGTCGACGGAGACGATCCGGCCGTCGGCGCCGAAGATGATGCAGCGGCTGGAGGTGGTGCCCTGGTCGATCGCGGCGATGTAGTTACCGGTGGTGGTCATGGGGAGGGTCCTCGGCTCGGGTTCGGGGGATACGGGGTGGGTGGGCCTGACGCGCGTCGTTCCGGTCAGTCCCCGTGTGTGGCGGGGTCGAACCCGTCCTTTAGAAGATGGCGTTGTAGACGCCGCCGGCCGCGAGGCCGCCGAGGATCGGGCCGACGACCGGGACCCAGGCGTAGGACCAGTCGGAGCCGCCCTTCTTCGGGATCGGCAGCAGGGCGTGCGCGATGCGCGGGCCGAGGTCACGGGCCGGGTTGATCGCGTAGCCGGTCGGGCCGCCCAGCGAGAGGCCGATGCCGACGACGGTGAAGGCGACCATCAGGGTGCCGGTGCCGGACTGGGAGAGGCCGGAGTTGGTGCCGATGGTGAGGATCGCGAAGCAGAGCACGAAGGTGCCGATGACCTCGGTGAGCACGTTCTGGATCGGGTTCCGGATCTCGGGGCCGGTCGAGAAGATGCCGAGGGTGGGCTCCTCGTTCGCGTTGAACTGGCCCAGGTAGGTGGCCCAGACCAGCACGGCGCCGATGATCGCGCCGAGCAGCTGGGAACCGAGGTAGAGCGGCACCTGGCTCCACTCGCCGCTCTTCACCGCGAGGGCGATGGTGACGGCCGGGTTCAGGTGGGCGCCGGACTTCGGAGCCGACATGTAGGCGGCGATGAGGACCGCGAATCCCCAGCCGAAGGTGATCGCCAGCCAGCCGGCGTTGACGGCCTTCGACTTCTTGAGGGTCACGGCGGCGCAGACGCCACCGCCGAGGAGTATCAGGGCGGCGGTGCCGAGGGTTTCGCCGACGAAGACGTCGCCGTTGGAGAACGCGGACACAAAGACTCCCTTGTCCATATGGCCCGGAGGGTAGGTGGGGGCAGGCGGCCGGTCGATCGCTGTGCGGGTGAGCGCACTGTGGGAGCGATCTCTCCGGCCATCGTTCGACAATGTCGACCGTCATGCGGAAGCTTCCTCCCCAGGTCGCCCCCTCGTCAAGGCAGGGTTACGCAGCTGTGACCCTCGCCTCGGAGGGTCCGTCGACGTTACCGAGCGGAGCGCCGCGAAACAGGACAAAACGCCAGAGGCGCGGACAGGCCTCCCGGCCGTCCGCGCCTCAGCGTGACGAATCGGCGGCCCTCGGCGAGCCGCCCGTGGATGTGCTCAGAACCGCCCGGCACCCAGGTCGCGGGAGATCGCCCGCGCCGCGCTGCGCACCGAGGCCACCAGCGAGGGCTTCACGAAGCCGTCCTCGCAGACCCGCTCGACCGCCCCGCTGATGCACACCGCGCCCACCGGGTTGCGCCGCCGGTCCTGGATCAGCGCGCCGATCGAGGCCACGCCCTCCCAGGTCTCCTCGATCGAGTCGGCCCAGCCGCGCTCGCGGATCAGCGCGCACTCGGCGTCCACGTCGGCCGCCTCGGTCAACGTCCGCACGGTGTACGACTCGTACGGACCGTCGCCCAACTCCCCACGCGCGACCGGGTCGTAGGCCACCAGCACCTTGCCCAGCGCGGTGCTGTGCAGCGGCTGCATCGAGCCCACCTCCAGCACCTGCCGGGTGTCGTCCGGCCGGAACACGTGGTGCACGATCAGCACGCCCTGCTGGTGCAACACCCCCAGGTAGACCGTCTCCCCGGACGCCCGGGCCAGGTCGTCCGCCCACACCAGCGCCCGCGCCCGCAGCTCGTGCACGTCCAGGTAGCTCTGCCCCAGCCGCAGCAGTTCGGCGCCCAGCTGGTACTTGCCGGTCTCCGGATCCTGCTCGACGAACCCCTCCTGCTGCAGCGTGCGCAGGATGCCGTGCGCGGTTCCCTTGGCCAGGTCCAGCGCCGTCGCGACCTCGGACAGGCCCAGCCGGCGCTCGCCGCCGGCCAGCAGGCGCATGATCGCGGCGGCCCGGGAAAGCGACTGGATCGGGCCGGGCATGGGTACCTCCGCGCTGACAGGCGGTCGACATTGTCGACCGCAGTGATGACGGGACGAGTCTGCCAGGCCGCCCTCACTCCGTGCACCTTCCCCCCGGGTAACCCGCCCCGGGTCCACGTCGGCGGCGGCTCGGCCCGCGTCCCGGGCTGCCGTGTGCGCGGACGACCGGCGACGCCCCCTCGCCGCGCCCGCGCCGTCAGCCCATCGCCCCCGCGCGCTGCGCCCGCAGCACCGTCACCTCCGCCGCCAGCGCCGCGATCCCGTCCGTCCCGACCCGGCAGCAGCCGCCCACCAGCCGGGCGCCGTCCGCGAGCCAGCCGCCCACCCGGGCCGAGCGGAAGGTCGGCTCGCCGCGCCAGTCCCGGCGGGCGGCGTCCCAGTTCTCCCCGCTGTTCGGATAGACCACCACCGGCTTCCCGGTCACCTCGGCGGCCACCGCCACCGCCCGGTCCGCGTCCTGCGGCGTGCAGCAGTTGACGCCCACCGCGATCACCTCGTCCACCTCGGCGGCCGGCGCGAAGGCCTCCGCCAGCGGCTGCCCGGCCCTGGTCCGGTCGCCCTCGATGCTGTACGACAACCAGGCCGGCATCCCCAGCCCGCGCACCAGCCCGAGCAGCGCCCGCGCCTCGTCCGCGTCCGGAATCGTCTCCAGTGCCAGCACGTCCGGCCGCGCCGCCGCCAGCACCTCCAGCCGCGGCCGGTGGAAGTCCGCCAGCTCCGCGACGCTCAGCCCGTACCGGCCCCGGTACTCCGAGCCGTCCGCCAGCACCGCCCCGTACGGGCCCACCGAGGCCGCCACCCAGCGCCGCCGCCCGCCCGGCTCCGGCCGCGCCGCCTCCCGGGCCAGCTCCACGCTGCTCGCCAGCAGCCGCGCGGCCTGCGCCCGGCCGACCCCGCGGCGCGCGAAGCCCTCGAAGCTCGCCTGGTAGCTCGCGGTTATCGCGACGTCCGCGCCCGCCGCGAAGTACGCCCGGTGCGCCGCCAGCACCGCCTGCGGGTCGTCCGCCAGCAGCCGGGCCGACCACAGCTCGTCCGAGAGGTCGTGCCCGGCCGCCGCCAACTGGGTCGACAGACCACCGTCGAGCACCAGCGGACCGGCGGCCAGCGCGGCGGCGAAGTCCGGCGGGGGAGCAGCGGGCATGTCGACCTCCTGAGGAAGAGTTCCTGGTCACAGCCTAGGGGCGGGCGCCCCCAGCCGAGCAGGAAAAGCATTTGCCGCCGGGGAACGGACTCGCTACGTTGTGCTCAGCCCGAGAAGAACAGCACCGGCCGGCACAGGCCAGGGTGGCACCGGAGAGCACGGAGAGGAGCCCGGCGATGGCAGCGGACGACCAACCGGCCCCCACCGGGCCCGGAGCCGAGCAGGAGTGGCTCGCCGCGTACGACCCGCGCGCCTACGCCCCGATCGCCGTCACCGTGGACGTGGTCGCCCTGACGCTGCGCCACGGCAGCCTGCACGTCCTGCTCGTCGAACGCGGCGCCCCGCCCTACCAGGGCTGCCGGGCGCTGCCCGGCGGCTTCCTGCGGGCCGGCGAGGAGAGCCTCGACGAGGCCGCCGCCCGCGAGCTCGCCGAGGAGACGGGCCTGCTGAGCGCCTCCGGGGCCGGGGCCACGCTCTGCCGCCTCCACCTCGAACAGCTCGGCACCTACGGGGCCCCCGAGCGGGATCCGCGGATGCACGTCGTCTCCGTCGCCTACCTCGCCTTCGCCCCGGACCTGCCCGACCCCCAGGCCGGGACGGACGCCGCGGCCGCCGCCTGGCACCCCGTCTCCGACCTGGACCTCCGGCCGTGCGGCCGGTCCCGAGCCGCCGGTGCGCCTGCCGACACCCACGGGGGTGGTGTCGACGGGCGCACCGGCCCCTGCCCGCTCACGCTGGCCTTCGACCACGCCCGCATCCTCGCCGACGGCCTCGACCGGGTGCGCGCCAAGCTCGAGTACAGCCCGCTGGCCACCGCCTTCCTGCCGCACGACTTCACCATCCCCGACCTCCGCGCCGTCTACGAGGCGGTCTGGGACGAGAAGCTCCACCCCGGCAACTTCCACCGCAAGGTGCTCTCCGTGCCCGGTTTCGTCGAGAGCACCGGCGCCACCACCGAGCGCGGCGGTGCCCGCGGCGGCCCCCGCGCCCGCACGTACCACGCCGGCGACGCCCGCCTGCTCCACCCCGCGCTGCTCCGCCCCACCCGCGACGACCCGGCCGACGGCACCGCGGCACCCTGAGGTTCGGCGGCCCGCGGCAGCACCGCCGACCGACGGGGCTACCATCCGGCCATGACCACTGACGAAGCGACGACCACCGGCGGAGAGACCACCACCGGCGAAGCCCAGCGGGCCGCCCACCGGCCGTTCTCGCACTGCCACTTCTGCGGCACGCCCTACCCGCCCGGCACCCGCCTCTGGCCCCGCACCTGCCCCGGCTGCGCCGAGATCAGCTACCGCAACCCCCTGCCCGTCGCGGTCACCGTCCTCCCCGTCACCCTCCCCGACGCCGACCCGGCCCTGGTCGTCATCCGCCGCACCATCGAACCCGGCTACGGCGAACTCGCCTTCCCCGGCGGCTACATGGACTACGGGGAGAGCTGGCAGCAGGCCTGCGTGCGGGAACTGCACGAGGAGACCGGCATCTCCGCCGACCCGGCCGAGGTCACCCTGATCCACACCGCCTCCGACCCCAACGGCCGCTTCGTCATGCTCTGCGGACTGCTCCCGGCCCGCCCGCTCGCAGACCTCCCGCCGTCGCGCCCCACCGACGAGACCGACGGCTGGCTGCTCGCCACCGCCGAAACCCCGCTCGTGTGGGACTTCCACAACGGCGTCCTGCGCCGCTGGTTCGGCGGCGAGTTCACCCCCCGCTGACCACCCCGCCGATCTCCCGCCGACCCACCGGCCGACCCTGGCGCGGCGGGCGATCACATGGCATGGTCTGCACCGACAGCCCAACCGGACGGGTCTGCCACGAGCGCTCCCGTCCCCACCACCGGCCGGGAGACCACCACCGTGAGCACCCCACCACAGGACCAGCCGCTCTGGCGCCCCAACCCCGCTCGCGCCACCGCCACCTCCCTGGTGGCCTTCCAGGCCTGGGCCGCCGAACACCACGGCGCCCCGGCCGCCCCGCTCGCCCCGGCCGACGACGACCAGCAGGCCGCCCAGCGCTACGCCGACCTGCACGCCTGGTCCACGGAGGACCTCGACCGGTTCTGGACCGCGATCACCCAGTGGTTCGACGTCCGCTTCACCCAGGCCCCCGAGGCCGTCCTCGCCGACCCGGCCATGCCCGGCGCCCACTGGTTCCCCGGCGCCCGCCTCAACTACGCCGAGCACGCGCTGCGCGCGGCCGAGGATCCCGCGAACGCCGACCGCCCCGCGATCCTCCACCTCGACGAGACCTCCGAGCAGCCGGTCGTCCTCACCTGGTCCGAGCTCCGCCGCCAGGTCGGCTCGCTGGCCGCCGCCCTGCGCGCCCGCGGCATCGGCCCCGGCGACCGGGTCGGCGCCTACCTGCCCAACATCCCGCAGGCCGCCGTCGCCCTGCTCGCCACCGCCGCCGTCGGTGCGATCTGGACCAGCTGCGCCCCCGACTTCGGCGCACGCAGCGTCCTCGACCGCCTCCAGCAGATCGAACCCGCCGTCCTCTTCGCCATCGACGGCTACCACTACGGCGGCAAGGACCACGACCGCACCGAGGTCGTCGCCGAACTCCGCCGCGAGCTGCCCAGCCTGCGCACCGTCGTGCACGTCCCGCTGCTCGGCGCCCCCGCCCCCGAGGGAACCCTGAGCTGGGACGAGCTGGTCGCCGACGCCGTCGAGCCGGTCTTCGAGCCGGTCCCCTTCGACCATCCGCTCTGGGTCCTCTACTCCTCCGGCACCACCGGCCTGCCCAAGGCCATCGTCCAGAGCCAGGGCGGCATCCTGCTGGAACACCTCAAGCAGGCCGGCCTCCACCTCGACCTCGGCCCCCAGGACCGCTTCCTCTGGTACACCTCCACCGGCTGGATGATGTGGAACTTCCTGCTGGCCGGCCTCCTCGTCGGGTCCACGATCGTCACCTACGACGGCAGCCCCGGCCACCCGGACACCGGCGCCCTCTGGTCGGCCGCCGCCCGCACCGGCGCCACCGTCCTCGGCACCTCCGCCGCCTACGTGATCGCCAGCCGCAAGGCCGAGCTCCACCCGGGCCGCGACCTCGACCTCTCCGCGGTGCGCTGCATCGGCACCACCGGTTCCCCGCTCCCGCCCGACGGCTTCCGCTGGATCTACGACGAGGTCAAGGAGGACGTCTGGCTCGCCTCCGTCAGCGGCGGCACCGACGTCTGCTCCTGCTTCGTCGGCGGCGTCCCCACCCTCCCCGTGCACGTCGGCGAGATCCAGGCCCCCTGCCTCGGCGCCGCCGTCGAGTCCTGGGACGTCCAGGGCAAGCCGCTCACCGACGCCGTCGGCGAACTCGTCGTCACCAAGCCCATCCCGTCGATGCCCACCCGCTTCTGGAACGACCCCGAGGGCACCCGGTACCACGACAGCTACTTCGACACGTACCCCGGCATCTGGCGCCACGGCGACTGGATCACCGTCACCTCCCGCGGCACCGTCGTCATCCACGGCCGCTCCGACTCCACCCTCAACCGCCAAGGCGTCCGGATGGGCTCCTCGGACATCTACGAGGTCGTCGAGCGCCTCCCCGAGATCGCCGAATCCCTGGTCATCGGCCTGGAGGAGCCCGACGGCGGCTACTGGATGCCGCTGTTCGTCGTCCTCGCCCCCGGCGCGGAACTGAACGACGACCTGATCGGCCGCATCCGCACCGCACTGCGCACCGAGCTCTCCCCGCGCCACGTGCCCGACGAGGTCATCGCCGTACGCGGCCTCCCGCACACCCTCACCGGCAAGCGGATCGAGGTCCCGGTCAAGCGCATCCTCTCCGGCACCCCGCTGGAGCAGGCCGTCAACCCCGGCTCCGTCGACCGCATCGAGCACCTGCGCTTCTTCGAACAGCTCCGCCTCGACCGCCAGGCCTGACCGGCCCCGGAGCAGACGAGAGGGGCGCCCCCACCCGGGATGGTGGGGGCGCCCCTCTTCCTCGTTCCCGACTACTCGCCGGAGAGCACCTGCTGCGCCGCGGCCCGCGCCTCCTCGGCGCTGTCCGCGGCCCGGGCCGCCTCGGCCGCCCGGCGGCACTGCGCCAGCGTGTACTTGGCGAGCGCGGTCCGCACGTAGGGGATCGAGGCCGCGCCCATCGAGAGGCTGGTGACGCCCAGCCCGGTCAGCACCACGGCCAGCAGCGGGTCGGAGGCCGCCTCGCCGCAGACGCCGCAGCTCTTGCCGGCCGCCCGCGCGGCGTCGGCCGCCGCGGCGACCAGGTCCAGCAGGGCCGGCTGCCACGGGTCCTGGAGCCGGGCCAGCGCACCGACCTGACGGTCGGCCGCGAAGGTGTACTGCGCGAGGTCGTTGGTCCCCAGCGACAGGAACTCGACCTCCTGGAGGATCGCCCTGGCACGCAGCGCGGCCGACGGGATCTCCACCATCGCGCCGAACTTGGCGTCCAGCCCGGCCTCGCGGCAGGCGGTCGCGAAGTCCTTGGCGTCCTTGCGGTCGGCCACCATCGGGGCCATCACCTCAAGGTGCACCGGCAGGCCCTCGGCCGCCTTGGCCAGCGACTCCAGCTGGGTCCGCAGCACCTCGGGGTGCTCGAGCAGGGTGCGCAGACCACGCACGCCCAGGGCCGGGTTCGGCTCGTCGGCCGGCGTCAGGAAGTCCAGCGGCTTGTCCGCTCCGGCGTCCAGCACCCGGACCACGACCCGGCCCTCGGGGAAGGCCTCCAGCACCTTGCGGTACGCCTCGACCTGCTTCTCCGCGCCGGGAGCCTTCGCCGAGTCGTCCAGGAACAGGAACTCGGTGCGGAACAGGCCCACGCCCTCGGCGCCGTTCTCCAGCGCGGCCGGCACGTCGGCCGGGCCGCCCACGTTGGCCAGCAGCGGCACCCGGTGCCCGTCCGAGGTCTGCCCCGGGCCGGAGGAGGCGGCCAGCGCGGCCTTGCGCTCGGCGGCGACGGCCCGCAGCTCGTCCTGCTTCTCCTGGGACGGCTCCAGCAGCACGTCGCCGGAGCTGCCGTCCACCGCGACCACGGTGCCCTCGGCGACATCGATCGCACCCGGCAGCGCCACGACGGCCGGCACGCCCATCGCCCGGGCCAGGATGGCGCTGTGGCTGGTCGGCCCGCCCTCCTCGGTCACGAAGCCGAGCACCAGCGTCGGGTCGAGCAGCGCGGTGTCGGCCGGCGCCAGGTCCCGCGCGAACAGCACGTACGGCTCGTCGCTGTCCGGCACGCCCGGCATCGGCACGCCGAGCAGCCGGGCCACGATCCGGTTGCGCACGTCGTCCAGGTCGGCGACCCGTCCGGCCAGGTACTCCCCGGCGGAGGCGAGCAGCGCCCGGTAGGCCGCGAAGGCGTCGTAGATGCCGCGCTCGGCACTGCTGCCGACGGCGATCCGGCGGGACACGTCGGCCATCAGCTCCGGGTCCTGCGCCATCAGCGCCTGGGCCTCCAGCACGGCCTGGGCCTCGCCGCCCGCGAGGTTGCCGCGCGCGACGAGGTCGGCGGCGACCGCGTCGACGGCGGCCTGGGCGCGAGCCTGCTCACGCGGGGCGTCCTCGGTCGGGATCTGGGTGGTCGGGGGCTCCAGCACCGCCGTCCCCATGTGCCGCACCTGGCCGATCGCGACCCCGTGGCTCACGCCCACGCCGCGCAGCGTCTTCTCCATGTCACCTGTCTCCGCTGAGATGAGCGGCCCCGCCGGGAACCGCTGTGTGTGGGGGCCGCCCCGTCATCTCGTCCGGGGCGGGTGTCGGAAGGAAGGGGTCAGCTCCAGCTGAACAGCTGCTCGCCCGCCTTGGCGTCGCCGTCCTCCCGCAGCTCGCCGAGCGTGTCGGCGGTGGCCTCCAGCGCCACGACCGGCGAGATCGGCGACTTGCCCGCGGCCTCGACGGCTGCCGGGTCCCACTTGATGACGGCCTGACCGCGGGTCACCGTGTCGCCCTTGTTGACGAGCAGCTCGAAGCCCTCGCCGTTGAGCTGGACGGTGTCGATCCCGAGGTGGGTCAGCACACCGTGGCCCTCGGCGTCCACGACGACGAACGCGTGCGGGTGCATGGAGACGACGACACCGTCCACCGGAGCGACCGCCGTGGTCTGCTCGCGAACGGGGTCGATCGCGGTGCCCGGGCCGACCATCGCACCCGAGAACACCGGGTCGGGCACGCCCGCGAGCCCCACGATCTTGCCGGTCAGCGGCGACGTCACAGTGGTCATGGTTGTGCCTCCCAAGTGCGCAGTACAGCGAGCGGCCGCGAGGAGCGGCATGACGATCAACCGAAGCCTAAATCATGTCAACTTTGGACATCTGCTGACATTCCCGGGCGAAGACCCCGCCCCTGCCTGCCTGGCCGGCGACTCGTCGACCCGCGAGTGGTCTAGTCCTGTTGGCTCCGATGTGCCGCACTCTACAGGCATCTTGGCGAATCGGGACCATTGCTGTATATGCTCGCGAGAGCAACAAATCATGCCGCCGTCCGGGCGACTGTCGGTGCGCCCCGGTTCGCGCTCCGGCTGCCGAGCCGCTATGGTTGGTCGAGTCGCCGCGACTCAGCGGTTAACGCCAGATTTCAGATGCGAAAAGCTCCGGTAAACGGGGCGGAAATCATCTGCTAGGCTGGAAACACGAAAGAACGAAGCCCGGAGGGTCCGCTGGAAGGCGGTCCGAAGGAAGCGTCCGTTCCTTGAGAACTCAACAGCGTGCCAAAAGT
>NZ_JBEXWT010000114.1:0-26331 GCF_040629945.1 Kitasatospora sp. NPDC005856
CTACCCCCCCCATAATTACTCACCCCCCCACACCCCCCCGGGCCGCCCCCCCCCCCCCCGCGGGGGGGGGGGGGGGCGCCCCCCCCCCCCCCCCCCACGGCCCCGCTTCCCTCCGGCTCCGCGGCGTCGCACCGTTCCGAGGGTTGCGACGCCGCGCCGCGCTAGCGGGTCCGGAAGCGGCGGTGGAGGTTGCGGGCCACGTACACCCCCGGGCCGCCGAAACCGACGAGATCGACGCGCCCGTCGCCGGTGATGTCGGCGACGAAGCGGGGGTGCCGGTCGACCCGCCAGGCGCCCGAGTCGTCGCTGTATCCGAAGCCGCGGCACACCAACTGGGCCTGCTCGAAAGCGCCTTCACCGAGGCCGTGGGACACCCAGACGCCCTCGTCGCCGAAGCCGACGATGTCGAGCCGGCCGTCACCGGTCGTTTCCGTGAGGAAGCGGAGGTGCTTCCTGTGCGTCCAGCCCTGTGCCGTCCCGAAGTCGTTCAGGACGAGCTTCGCGGGCTCGAACGTGCCGTCGCCGCGCCCGCGGGCCACCGCGACGCCCTGCGGGCCGAAGCCGACGATGTCCACGTGGCCGTCGACGGTGGTCTTGATCAGGAACCGGGGATGCTTCGCGACCGACTTCCAGCCCTGGGTGGTCCCGAAGTCGCCGAGGACGAGCTCGGGTTCGGTGAACGTGCCGTCCTCGTCCTGACGGGAGATCCAGACGCCGTCGTCGTGGCAGCCGACGATGTCGAGCCGGCCGTCACCGGTCGTGTCTGCGAGGAAACGGGGGTGCCGGTCGAGGAGCCAGCCGCCGGCCTCCTCGCCGTGGCCGAACGCCTTGAGCGCCGGCGCGTCGGGGAGTTCGGTGAACGTGCCGTCCTCGTCCTGACGGGAGATCCAGACGCCGTCGTCGTGGCAGCCGACGATGTCGAGCCGGCCGTCACCGGTCGTGTCCGCGAGGAAACGGGGGTGCCGGTCGGCGAGCCAACCGCCGGCCTTGCGGTCGTTCCCGAAGGCCTTGAGGACCAGCTTGCCGGTGGCGGGTGCGAACGTGCCCTCCTCGCCCTGGCGTGACACCCGGACGCCGTCGGCGGCCAGCACCACGATGTCGGGCCTGCCGCCACCCGTGGTGTCCGCGAGGGTCCACAGGTCGGCGGGCGCCAGGGCGGAGGCGGTCTTGAACAGGGGATGCTCGTCGTCGAAGGTGCCGTCGCCCCGGCTGGACGACGTCACGGCTCCCGTGGCGGGCTTGAGTCCCACGATGTCGTGCCGCCCCGCCCCCGTGAGGTCGGCGAGGAACCGCGCACCCGTCCCGGCCCACCAACCCGACTGCCCGGGGGCGCGGTTGAGTCCCTCGCCGGGCCACTCCCCGGCAACCTTGTCGCTGCCGAACTGCTCCTGGACCAGCAGCATGTCGCTGAACGACGGCGTCGCACCTGGTGTCATCCGCAGCGCGGACGAGCGGACCAACGGCCAGGACCGGCGGCCGTTCCAGTGGTCCCGGTGGGCGAAGCGCAGCACGGGATCGCTGGTGCGCTCGGGTTCGGCGGTGACGAACCGCCAGCGCTGGGTCTTCGAGCCGTCGTCGTACGCGCGCAGGACGACCCGGGTCTCGGCCTCCTGCTCGTCGTCCTCGTCACGGTCGGGCAGGTCGAGGACGACGCCGTCGGTCGCGCTCTCGATGAAGTAGAGGCCCGCCTCGCCCTCGACGGGGACGACGTGCCACTGCTGGTTCTTCTTGCCGCCGGCGGCCGCTTGGCGCAGGCCGCGGTCCTTGCCGCCGGGGTCGTCGAACACCTTGCCGCCGGCCGCGTTGCGGATCACATAGCCCTGGTCGTCCTGTTCGAACCCGCCCTGCGCGGTCTTCACAGGAGTGAGCTGCCACTGCTCCGGGCTCGGCCCGTCCTCGGGGAAGTCGCGGACGACGAGCGCCCCGTCCGCGCTCGGCGCCAGCGGGGCGCCGAGGGTCTTCCCCGTGGCGGCGTTGACGATCTCCAGTTTCAGTTCTTGCGTGGGCACGGGCATCGTGGTGCCTCTTCCAACTCTTCCGGACGGTGCGGGCGTCGGCTCGGGACGGGGGCGGCGCGGCGGTGGGCGCGGCTCACGTGAAGACGTGGTGGTACGGCACGTTCCACTCGTTGGGCAGCCGCGGGTAGAAGGTGTTGATGATCGTCCCGGTGAAGTCCCCGCCCCAGTTGTAGGTGAGGCGCACCTCGTTCTCGGGCGTCACCGCGTGGTCCTTGAAGCCGAGGATGGCGTCGGGGTGGGTGATCGGCACGAAGGTGATCCCACCCCACGGCGTCACCGTGACGACCCAGAGCTGGGTGTCCTCGGGCGCGCCGTTCCTGCCGCGCCATTTGTCGCCGACCTTGTCGGGCAGGCCCACCTGCACGGTGTCGGCCGTCGCGGCCTTCGGGGCGTCCTGGTGGACGCTGATGCGCCGGCGCTGGGGCTTCGGAGTGCCGTCGTCACCGCGCCCGGCGGCGGTGCCGGCCGGATCGACGGGCTTGGGGGTCACCTGGCCTGCGGCGCTCTCCAGGAAGTAGAGCGGCCGCTGCCCGAAGAAGCCGCCGGGGGTGACGTACCAGAGGTGGCCCTTGGCCTCCTTGGTGTCCGGGTCGAGCGTGGTGGCCAGTTTGACCCCCTTGTCGTGGACCGATTCCTTCAGGTCGACGGGCCGCAGGTAGCCGCCGTTGAAGGCGTGCACGAGCATGACCGGCCGGTTCTCGACCAGCGCCGCCACGATCGCGTTGTCATAGCTGTTCACCGCCACCGGGCCACCGACCACCAAATTCGCCATCGCGGTGCGTTCTTGGGTGTACATAGCGGAAACCTCACCTGTCTGGATACGGGAGAAATGCGTCGGGCGCTCAGTTCAGGGGATGGCACGGAATTGCCGAGTTGTCAGGGTGCCACACTCCCCAATTCACCGGCAGCGCCCGGACGTTGCTTCACCCGATCGAGTGTCATGCCCGCAACCGCCACTCCGGGCAATGGGCACCGTGATAGCTTCCATCGCCGGAACGTGCGCAGAATTCTGTTCCCAAATCACCGAAATTCACCGAATTCACCTCGACGCGGTTCGACCGGATCAATTCGAGGACATCATCCGAGGACGGGGAATGCCTTCCAACGCGTACAACCTGGATCGGGCCAAGCGCCGGCCGCTGACCAAGAAGAACCTACGGGAACTGGGCATCGAGCAGACCTGGCAGGCCATCCTGGACCACCCGGGTCTGGTCTACGTGGACGACTACGGCGTGAAGCACAAGCCCGTCGGCTTCTCCATGAACAAGTCCAGCTTCGGCACCTTCCCCGGAACCGCGCACCAACTCGGCTGGCTCGCCTACATGAACCTCGGCGAGCCGCTGATCGAGGAGCGGCGCAACCTCCACCAGCCGCCGCCCGACACGTTCTCCTCGCGCAGCTACGTCAACCGCAGCCGGACGGCCGAGATGGACTTCACCGACTCCGTCGAATTCACCGTGTCGAACGCGGTCACCTGGTCGCTCCAGGGAGAGTCCCAGCTCACCTTCGGCGGCAGCGTCAGCGCCGAACTCCAGCTTCAGCTGCAGAACCAGCTCCAGGTGGACCTCCAAGCGCAGCTCCAGGGGCAGCTCGGGGCGCAGCTCGGCACTCAGCTGCAGAACACCATGGAGAACAAGTGCACCAACACGGTGACCAATGAGAACAGCAAGGACGACATCGGGGTGGACACCGCGAACGGCACCGAGAACGGCGTGAACAACTCGGTGACGAATTCGGCGTCGGCCTCCGCCGAGGCGTCGGCGTCGAGCTCGGTGACCGACTCGGTGGCGTTCACGACCACGGGCAGCGCCACCGGCAACGCGCAGCTCAACGCCCAGTTGGTGCTGGGCATCACGGGCTCCGTCAGCGGCACCCTGACCACCGGCTGGATGTCCAACTCGCAGATCTCCGGCAAGGTCCCGCCGGGCTCCCGGGTGGAGACCCTGGTCAGCCAGCGGCGCACCCGCAAGCAGTACTCCTACGAGATCCCGGTGACCTTCTCCGGGCTGCTCGCGGTGCAGTACGACGTGCCGGTCGCGGTGCTGTCGCCGCCGCAGCCCGGGGAGTACCCCGGCCTCGCCCGGCTGGTGGCCCGCGACATCGCCGACCTCGACCTGGCGGGCGGCGGTTTCCGGATGAAGGGGCTGGCCGAGGTGGTTTCCGCCTTGGAGGTCCACCACACGATGTTCGACGGCGAGAGTCTGACCGACAGCGAACGGGAGCTGTTCAAGAAGCCCTGACGGGGCGGGCGGCGCCACCACGACGACCAGAGGTGACAACCATGGTGTTCGGCAACATCTTCGACTCCGCGGGCAAGGGCGCGGGGTTGTTCTCGGTGATCACCGGCGGCGGCAAGCCGGAGCCGGGGGCGGACGTCGACTTCGAGGACGCCGACGACGACACGTACGACGACACGACCACGAGCCTGTTCACCAGCGGGATCCACGGGGCCAACGACCGCGCGAAGATCGTGCAGGAGCAGTCGCCCGAAGCACGGGCCGTCCTCGGCTTCCTCGGGTCCTTCGTCCGGACCACCCAGGCGTCGGCCGGCACGCAGGCCCAGTACGCCCAGGACCCCGACTCGGTGTCCACGGCGGCGGCGGGCGGCATGCAGGCCTCCAGCCCGACGGTGACGGAGCACAGCGGTCTCCAGAAGGACTCGGACTTGGAGAGCAGGCCGAAGAAGAGCGACTACGCCAAGCCCCCCAAGCCTGCCAAGCCGACCGCGGAGGCTCCCGAAGCTCCTGCGGCGCCCGAGGCCGCCAAGCCCGCTGCCGACGACCCGTCGCGCTCGTAGCGGCGGACGGTTGACGAGGGGGTCAGGGGCGCTACCGCCCCTGGCCCCCTCGCGGTTGTCAGACCGGGAGCAACTGCCACTGCCGGTTGCGCTGGTCGCCGTCCGACTCGTGCTGCTTCACCGCGGCGGGCGCGGTGGCATCGACCCGCAGGAGCAGGCCGCTGCGCCGGTTGGCGATCTCGTACACCCGGGGGCTGTCGGTCGCCGGGCCCACCGGGATCAGCCGCCACTGCTGGTGATGCGCGTCGCCGCCCTGGTAGGCGCGTTGCGCCGCCACCGCGCCGGCCGCCTCCTCCCCGTCGATGATCTCCAGGACCTTGCCACTGCGCAGGTTCTCGATCGTGTAGAGGACGTCGCCGCCACTCTGGCCCGCCACGACCAGCCGCCAGCGCTGGTGTTCCCGGGGGACGGCGAGGGACTGGTGGATCTCGGCCCCGTCCTTGGTGGACTCGCGCAGCACGCCCATCCGCAGCCTGCTGCGGACGTTGACCCAGGAGACCACCGTGCCGGACTCGGGTAGGCCGGCCAGCAAGGGCGAGGCGATCTTCCGGATCCGGTTGTTGACGTGGTCGGCGATGTAGAGGGTGTCCACGCAGTCCACGGCGAGCGCGGCCGGGTTGTTCAACTGGGCCTTCGCGGGCGCGCCGTTGTCGCCTCCGAAGCCCGCGGTGCCGGTACCGGCGACAGTGCTGATCCTGCCGTCGGCCGTGATCCTCCGGACCCGGTGGTTGTTGTAGTCGGCGAAGTAGACGACACCGCCGCTGTCCACCGCCATCCCCATGGGGAGGTTCAGTTGGGCCTTGTCCGCCGGACCGCCGTCGCCCGCGAAGCCCGCGGTGCCGGTGCCGGCGACGGTGCTGATCCTGCCGTCCGTGGCGATCTTCCGGACCCGGTGGTTGCCGCCGTCGGCGAAGTAGAGGGTGCCCGCGGCGTCCACCGTCAGTCCGCGCGGGCAGTTCAGTTGGGCCTTGTCGGCAGGGCCTCCGTCGCCCCCGAAGCCGGGGACGCCCGTGCCGGCGACGGTGCTGATCCTGCCGTCGGCGGTGATCTTCCGGATCCGGTGGTTGTTGTAGTCGGCGAAGTAGACGACGCCGCCGCTGTCCACCGCCACCGCCACCGGGTAGTTCAACTGTGCCGAGCTCGCTGCGGTGCCGTTGCCGCTGAAGCCCGCGGCGCCCGTGCCGGCCAGTGTGGTGATCCTGCCGTCCTTCGTGATCCTCCGGATCCGGTGGTTGGCGGCATCGGCGATGTAGAGCGTGCCCGCGCTGTCCGCGGCCAGTCCACGCGTTTGGTTCACCTGGGCGAGCACGGACGGGCCGTTGTCACCGCTGAATCCCGCGGAGGCGGTGCCGGCGATGGTGCCGATCCTGCCGTCCGTGGTGATCTTCCGGACCCGGAGGTTGCTGTAGTCGGCGATGTAGAGGGCCCCGGCGCTGTCGACCGCCAGTCCGAGCGGGCGGCTGAGCTGTGCTGAGACGGCAGGTCCGTTGTCCCCTGCGAACCCCGCCGTACCGGTCCCCGCGACCGTGGTGATCGGAGGGGCGGACTGCTTGTCGGGAGTGGTCATCGTCATTCCTTCGCTCGTGGTGCCCGGGTATCGAAGACGTGGCTGCTCCTCGTGCGTCACACGGGGAGCAGCTGCCACTGCCGGTTGCGGTGGTCGCCGTCCGCCCCTTGCTGCTTGACGGCCACGGGGGTGTTGGCGTCGACGTGCAGCAGCAGACCGCTGTGCCGGTTGGCGATCTCGTACACCCGGGGGCTGTCCGTCGCCGGGCCCATGGGGATCAGTCGCCACTGCTGGTGGTGCGCGTCGGTGCCCTCGTAGGGGCGCTGCGCGACCACCGTCCCGCGCACCTTCAGCGCTTCGGGAACCTCCAGGACCTTGCCGCTGCGCAGGTTCTCGAACGTGTAGAGCACCTCGCCGTCCTCCTGGCCCGCCACCACCAGGCGCCAGCGCTGGTGCTCCCTGGGCGCGGCGAGGACCTGGTGGATCTCGGCCCCGTCCTTGGTGGACTCGCGCAGGGCCCCCATCCGCAGCCTGCTGCGGACGTTGACCCAGGAGACCACCGTGCCCGACTCGGGAAGGCCGGCCACCGTCGGCGAGGAGATCCTTCGGATCCGTTGTCCGCTGTACTCGGTGATGTAGAGGGTGTCCACGCAGTCCACGGCGAGCCCCAAGGGGTTGTTCAGCTGGGCCTCTCCCCCGGGGCCGCCGTCACCGCTGGAGCCCGCGGCGCCGGTACCGGCGACCGTGCTGATCGTCCCATCGGCTGCGACCTTCCGAATCCGGTTGTTGCTGTACTCCGCGATGTGGAGGACGCCGGCGCCGTCCACCACCACCCCGGTCGGGACGTTCAGTTGGGCCTTGTCGGCCGGGCCGCCGTCACCGCCGAAGCCCGCGGCGCCCGTGCCGGCCAGTGTGCTGATCGTCCCGTCGGCGGCGACCTTTCGAACCCGGTGGTTGAGGCTGTCGGCGATGTAGAGGGTGCCCGCAGCGTCCAGCGCCAGCCCGTGCGGGCGGTTCAGTTGGGCCTTGTCGGCAGGGCCTCCGTCGCCGCCGAAGCCCGCCGCGCCGGTACCGGCGACCGTGCTGATCATCCCGTCCGCCGAGACCTTCCGGACGCGGTCGTTGTTGTAGTCGGCGATGTGGAGGACGCCGGCGCCATCCACCACCACCCAGAACGGGCTGTCCAGTTGGGCCTTCTCGGCCGGGCCTCCGTCGCCGCCGAAGCCCGCCGCGCCGGTACCGGCGACCGTGCTGATCGTCCCATCGGCTGCGACCTTCCGAATCCGGTTGTTGCCGGCATCGGCGATGTGGAGGATGCCCCTCCCGTCCACCGCCACTCCGCGCGGGTGGTTCAGTCGGGCCTTGTCGGCAGGGCCGTTGTCGCCGCCGAAGCCCGCGGCGCCCGTACCCGCGACCGTGCTGATCCTCCCGTCGGTCGTGATCTTCCGGACCCGGTGGTTGTCGCGGTCGGCGAAGTAGAGGGTGCCGGTGCCGTCCACCGCGATCCCGAACGGACGGTTCAACTCGGCGGAGACGGCAGGCCCGTTGTCCCCTTTGGGGCCCGCCTCCCCGGTCCCCGCGACGGTGCTGATCGGAGGGGCGGGGTTCTCCCTGCCTGTCGTTGCTTCCGGGGCGGTGCTCATCGTGATCCCTTCGCCGTTCACTGGCCGCCTGTTGCTCTTTTCAGGTGACTGTCGGTTGATTCCAGAAAGTCACACGGGCAGGGGGTTGGCAATTGCCCGTCCGAGTGCATTCCTGTGCGACACGTTGACGACGCCGTCGCGGCCCGGAGCGGTCCGACGACCACCCGCTCAGGCGGGCACGAGGTACTCGGACGGCGTGGCGGCACGGCCTTCACGCCGCGCGAGCATCGCGCCGACCACCGCCGACCAGGGGAAGCGCCTGGAAAGTGAGAACGAGCCGGCTAACGCGCCACGCGGTAGCCGAGGTAGACGAACCTCGAGCTGAAGGTGCGGGTCTCGACGAGTTCGAGATCCACCCGGCGCTCGCGTCGGGGGAAGAACGGGATGCCACCGCCGACCAGCACCGGACAGACCATGGCCCGGTACTCGTCGATCAGTCCCAACGCGGCCGCCTCGGCGGCGAGAGTCGCGCCGCCGATCGCGATCTCGCCCTCCCCCGGCTCGGCCCGCAACCGCTCGATCTCCTCCGCCACGCCCCCGGAGGCCAGGCGGGCATTGCCCCGCACCGCCGACAGCGTGGTCGAGAACACCACCTTCGGGAGCGGCTTCCAGAGCGCCGCCCACTCGAGCATCGAGGCGTCGAGCGACGGATCCTCGTCGGCGGTCTCCCAGTACAGCATCGTCTCGTACAGCCGCCGCCCCAACAGGTGGACGCCGACCCCCCGGATCTCGTCGATCCAGAAGCGGAAGACCTCATCGTCGGGCGCCGTCCAGTCGAAGCCGCCGTCCGGCCCGACGATGTAGCCGTCGAGTGAGACGTTCATCGAATAGGTCACGCTGCGCATCGGAAGCCCTCCTCGGTGACGGGCTCGACAGTATGACCGCCCGACGCCTCAGGACTCCTCGCGGCTCGCGGGATCCCCTGGGCCGAGTCGCCTCACGAGATCATTGCGCTTGCGTCCGGCCGAGTTCCCCGGTCGGCTGCGTCTCCTCGTACCCGGGGCGGCGCCGGATGCCCGCCTCGACCATGCGGTCGATGCCGGGGTTCAGGATCTCCTCCGCGTAGGCCGCGTGGTTGCCGGGCTGGCGCGAGAGGTACGGGTTGGCCGGGCACGTGCCGCTCGGGCGCGGTGCGGAACAGGAACCACCAAGGACTACGCCCCGCTCAAGCACCGCAAGGAGGGCGATCACCGCGACGTCCCGTTGCCGGCCCGGCTCAACCTTCCCAGCACTCGCCGCCTGGTCACTTCCCGGAAATCGCCCCTTGACCCCCAGCGGTCGAAAGGGGGTGACGGTCCGTCCGCTCAGTCCAGAACCCGCTGGTCAGGGCTTAAGCTGTCCAGCGCGCATGACGTCCCTGCCGCCTCATGACGCCCAATCCGTGAGAGGCGCGTGAGAGGCGACATACGACCGAGCCTTCGAGGGTGATTTGCATCACAGGCCCAGTCTATGCCTCTCCCGCCTTCCGGACGCCCGGTCCAGGGCCCGAAGCGAACCGCCCGACCGGGGTTCGTCGCCGCACATTGCGGTGGACGGTCAGGGCGACGGTCGCCCGCAGCGAATTCTCCTCCGAGACGGCGATTGCCTAAGGGTTGTCCACTGGTGACCAGTCATCCGGCGCGTGATGCTCAGGATGGAATCCTGGCCACCGAGGCCACCTGCTGCAGGCATTTTCTCGGCGGCGAAATGAGATTTCGCGCTGTGTGGGCTGTGCCACAGAGTTGGTGTCACCCACCGGCGCGGGGTGGAGCAGCTCGGTAGCTCGCTGGGCTCATAACCCAGAGGTCGCAGGTTCAAATCCTGTCCCCGCTACTACGCAACAAGGCCGGGCCTGTCGCACTGTGTGCGTCAGGCCCGGCCTTCGTGTTGGTTTGATCAGCAGCCGATGGCTGTGTCGGCCTCGATTCGTCAGCGGTGAGCGGGTCGTGATCGTCCTGGCGGTTCGCCCCTAATAGCGGCCGTGCGGGCCGCCGGCCCCGCGCCTTACCGGCGGCGCGGTTGCGGGGAGGTCACACGCCCGTCGTTCCCCGGTACGCTTCCACCTCTACTTCGACCAGCACCCGGGAGTCTACGAACCCGGTGACGATCACCACGGTCGCGGCGGGGCGTACCGTGCCGAAGATCTCCCGGTGGGCGAAGCAGGCCGCGTCGACGTCACGCGCGTGGGTGAGGTAGGTCCGGGTGCGGATGACGGCCTCGGGGCCCAGGCCGAACTCCCTCAGCTGGGCGAGGGCGTTGCCAAAGGCCACGGCGGTCTGTTCGCGGGCATCGCCTTCGCCCATCAGCTCATCCCCGCTGTACGGCAACATTCCGGCCACGCTGACCCGGTCCCCCGCGGCGACGGCGCGCGAAGACCCCATGATCTTCTCCCATCGGCCGTCGTCCTGCGCTCGCTGCACGGCATCGGTCATACGGACACAGCCTCCATGGGCTCTTCCAAGGTGAACGCCTTGGCGTGGAGCACCCGGCCGAACATGACGCCCCCGGGAAAGGTTGGCCGTCGTCCCCGGATCGTCCAAGCCGCACACGCCCCCACGGGCGAATATCAGCCGATCGATGGGGGCGCCGCACTTCACCGGCTCGGACAGGTTCCACCGGGCGCCTCGGCGGTGCCGGTGACGGCACGGCGAGCCCGGCCATCCCGGATCCGAGCATACGAGGGCCGCGCAGAGCGGGGCCGGTCCCAGTTGAACGGTCGCCAGGGGTCGTGCAGAAGCGGGAGAAGGCGGCCGCGCCGACGGCTGATTCTCCGCCCCGACCCCGGGCCCGCCTCACCGGGATGCTCGCCGCGACCGGGACGCCCTTGCTCCGGGCGTGTTCCATCTCCAGCCGTTCCGCCTGGCTGCGAGGTTTCTCCTTCTCCACCTCGGCCGCGGAGTTCTTCTGGCGGGCCGGGCTCGTACGGTAGTCGACCAGGGTCTCCAGGGTCCGGACGTCGTACGCGGCCCGCCGTTCCGGAGCCGATCCGATGTGACCTCAGCACCTCTTTGCCGGAGGGCCGGTGTGGCGGGTCCAGGAGTGGCGACAGTTGCGTGCCGTTCACACGGCAGCACCACGCGCGGTCCCGGGTGGTCGTCCGCAACGACGTCAGCGTCGAGGTCCCCGGCCCGGCCGACCCGTTCCGTGGTGGTGAAGCCGTCGCGTTCCAACGGCTCGCGGCGCATCTGCGGACAAGGGTGGGGCGTGCGGAGACGCCGGCGCGGATGAGGGCCCACAGCGGGTGGAGGAATCGGCGTAGAGAACTGACGCCCGCGTGATGTATCGATGGTTCCGGGCTGAAGAAGATCGGCAAAAGCATCACGGAGCTGTACGGCGACAAGGCGGTCCTGACCATGTACCGGGCTCAGGTCAGTGGGCCGGGGTGGCTGAAGCGGCTTGCCCTGCGGTGGATGCGGTGCGCGTGCCCCCGGCGGCGGCGTGCGGGCACGGCCGGGGCGGTGGCGGCGGGCCGGGTGAAGAACCACCGCTTGGTGCCTTCGATCAGGACGAGGTAGACGACGACCAGCGCCGCCAGGGCGAGGAAGAAGGCCGGCGGGAGTGGTGCGAAGCCCAGTGTCCCGGCGAACGGTGAGAACGGCAGCGCGACGCCCAGGGCCACCACACCGAGCGAGGCGGCCAGCAGCGGAACGCTCGGGCGGCTGCGCAGGAAGGGGATCCGGCGAGTGCGGATGGCGAAGATCACCAAGGTCTGGGTGGCGAGGGATTCCACGAACCATCCGGAGCGGAACAGCACGGGCCCCGCGTGGAAGAGGCCGAGCATCACCCAGAAGGTGAGGAAGTCGAACAGCGAGCTGACCGGGCCGAAGCACAGCATGAAGCGACGGATGAAGGCGATGTCCCAGTGCGAGGGGGCGCGCAGCTGCTCCGCGTCGACCCGGTCGGTGGGGATGGTGAGCTGTCCGGTGTCGTAGAGGAGGTTGTTGAGCAGGATCTGCGAGGGCAGCATCGGCAGGAACGACAGCAGCAGCGAGGCACCGGCGGCGCTGAACATGTTGCCGAAGTTGCTGGAGGTGCCCATCAGCACGTACTTGATCGTATTGGCGAAGATCCGCCGTCCCTCGGCGACGCCGTCGGCGAGCACGCCGAGGTCCTTCTCCAGCAGGACGGCGTCGGCGGCGTCCTTGGCCACGTCGGTGGCGCTGTCCACCGAGATGCCGATGTCGGCGGCGTGCAGGGCCAGCGCGTCGTTGACGCCGTCGCCGAGGAAGCCCACGGCCCGGCCGCTGCCACGCAGCGCGCGAACGACCCGCGCCTTGTCCTCCGGCGAGACCCGGGCGAAGACGGTCGCCCGTGCGGCGGCCTCGGCCAGTTGTTCGTCGTCCAGGGCGGAGACGTCCCGGCCGGTGAGGGTGGTGCCGTCGGGCAGGCCGAGGTCGGCGCACACCTTCTCGGCCACCAGCGGGTTGTCCCCGGTGCAGATCTTGACGGTGATGCCGAGTTCGGCGAGGCGGCGCAGGGAATCGGCGGCGCCCTGCTTGGGCGGGTCACGGAAGACCAGGAACCCGGCCAGGTGCAGTCCGGTTTCGTCGGACTCGCGGATCGTGGAAAGTCGGCCGCCGTCCTTGGTGGCCACCGCGACGACGCGGTGGCCGGCGGCGAAGAGGCCGGCCAGCACGGGGGCGGCCGTGGCGGGCACGGCGTCGCAGCGGGTGAGGACGGTTTCCGGTGCACCCTTGGTGACGAGCAGTCGTGTGCCGTCGGGGCGCTGGACGACGGCGGAGGAGAGCTGACGCTCGTGGTCGAAGGGAAGGCCGACGAGCCGGTGGTGTCCGGCCGTCAGCTGTGCGGCGCCAGGGGCCTGCCAGAGGGCGGTGTCCAGGGGATTTCCCCCCAGGTGGTCGCCGTCCAGGGCCCCTTCGGTGGCGAGCAGGCCGAGCAGGATCGCGTCGTCGCCGGCGGTGCCGGCGGGATCGAGGGCCTTCTCGAACGTGATCCGGCCTTCGGTGAGGGTGCCGGTCTTGTCGGTCACCAGGATGTCCATGTCACCGAGGTCCTCGATGCACACGAGACGCTTGACGAGGACTTTGCGGCGGGCGAGGCGGCGGGAGCCTGCTGCCAGGCTGGTGCTGACCACGGCGGGCAGCAACTGCGGAGTGATCCCGACGGCGATGGCGAGCGAGAACAGCAGGGCGTCCAGCAGCGGCCGGTGCAGCATCGTGTTGATCACGAAGATGCCGGTGGTGAGAACCGCGGCGACCTGCAGCAGGAGCACCGAGAAGCGGCGCAGGCCCACCTGGAACGCGGTCTCCGGCTGCCGTTCCCCCAGGCCGAGCGCGATCCGGCCGAACTCGGCGCGCCCACCGGTGGCGACGACCACCCCGGTGCCCCCGCCCGCGTGCATCACCGTGCCCATCAGGGCGCAGCACGTGAGTTCCGCCAGCGCGGCCGCGCCGTCCACCGGCTCCAGGTCCTTGGGCACGGGTGCGGACTCGCCGGTGAGGACGCTCTCGTCGCATTGCAGGCCGGTGCACTCCAGTAGCCGGACGTCGGCGGGCACGACCTGGCCGAGGATCAGCCGCACCACGTCGCCGGGGACCAAGTCGGTGACGTCCACCTCCTGTTCGTGGCCGTCGCGCAGTACCACGGCGGTGTGCCGCACCTGCGAGTGCAGGGCCTGCGCGGCCCGTTCGGCCCGGTACTCGTTCGCGAACCCGAGGGCGACGCTCAGCAGCAGGATCACACCGATGATCACCGCATCGGTGCGCTCGCCGAAGAAGAACGACACCACCGCGGCGGCCAGCAGGAGGAGCAGCAGGGCGCTGCGCAACTGGCGGCCGAGAACCGCCAGGGCTCGGACGTGGTGGGAGCGCACCGCGTTGGGGCCGATTGCCGCGAGCCTGCGCCCGGCCTCCGCCCCGGACAGGCCGGCGCGGGTGCTGCCCAGGCGGGCGAGCACGTGGTCGGCGTCCAGAGCGGCCGCCTGGCGAGCGGGCACCCCGACGGCCTCGTCCTGCCGGTCGGCGGCCGTGTCCGCGGGGCCGGACGGCGCGAGGGACTGGTACATCGGCTGGAACTCCTGTCAGCTGCGGGTGCGGGTCACCGGCCGGCGGCCGGCCCGTCGGTGTACTCGGCGCGCTCGGCGCGCTCGTGCCCGGTGTCCCGGACGACGACGACCGGGCACGAGGCGTGGTGGACACAGTGCTGGCTGACCGAGCCGAGCAGCGCTCCGGCGAAGCCCCCGTGGCCGCGGTTGCCGAGGACCAGGAGTTCGTTGCCTTCATCCCACCGCCTCGGCCCGGCGTCCGCAGGGGCCGGGAGGTGCACCCGTTCAAGGCCGAAGGTCCCCGGTCCGTGGTCAGCCGATGCGGTAGCCGGTCATCACGTCCGCGCCGATCCGCTCGCAGCGCCCTGGGGGCGCGAGGAGATGGGCCTCGCGTTCACGGCCTGCCTGACCGGTCCGGCCCTGGCCGTGTCGGCCGCCGGACGGCGCAAGGCTCAGGTGATCGGTGCGACCATCACCGTCGGAGCGGTGGGCTTCGCCGTCAACTTCATCGCCATGGCCTGGCATCCGGCCGCACCGCTGAGGTATCCGAGCCCGTTCCACTACTACACGCCCGGCGACGCGCTCGCCCACGGCACCCTCACCTGGGGGTCGTTCGCCGTCCTGCTGGCCGTGGGAGCCGCCGGGCTCGGCGTAGCGGTCCCGCTGCTGCTCCGCCGGGACCTGGCGCCCTGAACCCGAGAGGTCCCGGGCACCGCCCGGGACCCTCGTTCCGCTCCGGGTGACCTTCGGCCCACAGACCCGGCGCAGCGACGAGTCGGAAGCTGTCCGTGAACGGTCCCACAGGGACGCGGTCCGGTCGCCGGCTCCCCGGCAACCGGACCTCGGAGAGCAAGAGTTCAGGAGTCTGTGATGGCCAAGGCGTATCTGGTCGGAAGCGGCATCGCCGCACTGTCCGCGGCCGCGTTCCTCATCCGCGACGGCGGCTTCGCGGGCAGCGACATCCACCTCTTCGAGGAACAGCAGGAGATCGGCGGCAGCCTCGATGCGGGCGGCACACCCCAGACGGGCTACACCATGCGCGGCGGGCGGATGTTCGAGGCCCGCTTCCGCTGCACCTACGACCTGCTCGCGGACATCCCCTCGCTGGACGACCCCTCGAAGTCGGCCACCCAGGACATCCTCGACTCCCATGACGAGTCCCCCTGGGACGATGCCGCCCGGCTGGTCACCGAGGGTGGCCGAATCGTCGACGGGCACGCGATGGGCTTCTCCGAACGGCACCGGCTGGAGCTGGTCACCTGCCTGGCCACGCCCGAGAGGCTGCTGGACGGCAAGCGGATCACCGACTGCTTCACCGAGTCCTTCTTCACCACGGACTTCTGGTACATGTGGTGCACCACCTTCGCCTTCGAACCCTGGCACAGCGCCGTCGAGTTCCGCCGCTACCTGAAGCGCTTCGTCCACCTGTTCCCGGAGTTCGAGACGATGTCCGGGATCTACCGCACCCGCTACAACCAGTACGACTCCATCGTGCGCCCGCTGACGGCCTGGCTGCGCGGACACGGGGTGACGATCCACACCGGCTGCCGGGTCGCCGACCTCGCGCTGAAGCCCGGCGACGGCACCACGGTCCAACGGATCCTCTTCGCCGGCGGACACGACGAGATCCAGGTGGCTTCCGAGGACCTGGTGTTCGTCACCAACGGCTCGATGACCGCCGACTCCGCCTACGGCTCCCACACCGAGGCCCCGCCCGCCCCGCACACCGGTCGCAGCCCGGGCTCCTGGCTGCTGTGGCACCGGCTCGCCCGCGGCCGTGAGGACTTCGGCCGTCCGGCCGTCTTCGACGGCAGCCCGAAGGACTCGACCTGGGAGTCCTTCACGGTGACCGCCAAGGACCCGGCCTTCCTGGAGTGGATGGAGACGTTCACCGGCCGCGCCACCGGCCGCGGCGGCCTGCTGACGCTGACCGCCTCCAACTGGCTGCTCACCGTCGTCGTCAACCGCCAACCCGTCTACCAGCAGCAGCCCGAGGGCGTCTCCGTGTGGTGGGGCTACGGCCTGTTCCCGGACCGGCCGGGCAACTTCGTGCAGAAGCCGATGTCGGAGTGCACCGGCGAGGAGATCCTCCAGGAGGTGCTGCAGCACCTGCACCTGGAGGCCGAGGCGGCCGACCGGGTGCTGGCGACGTCGACCGTCATCCCGTGCCTGATGCCCTACATCACCAGCCAGTTCCTGGTCCGCGGCCACGGCGACCGCCCGCAGGTCGTGCCCAAGGGATCGACCAACCTCGCCTTCATCGGCCAGTTCGCCGAGGTCCCCGACGACGTGGTCTTCACCGTCGAGTACTCGGTGCGCACCGCCTGGACCGCCGTCGCCCAGTTGCTGAAGCTCGACAAGCAGCCGCCGGCCGTCTACAAGGGCCATCACGACCCGCACATCCTGGCCGAGGCTCTGCACACCATGCACCGCGAGTAGCCGATCCACGGGCACGAGGGCCGGGCGCACCCGCGCGCCCGGCCCTCGTCGTTCTCCGGACCGAACCGGGCCCACCCGCCTTCCTCGGCCAGTTCGTGGAGATCCCCGAAGACGTGGTCTTCACCGTCGAGTACTCGGTGCTCGGCGCCATGCACGCCGTCTACCGGCTGCTCGGTCTCGACAAGCCGATCCCGCCCGTCTACCACGCCCTCTCCGATCCGAAGACGGCGTTCCGCGCGCTGAAGACCTCCTTCGGCTGAGCGCGCGACAGCTCCCCGAGCCGAATGGCCGAGGGCGTGCACCTGAGATGTCTCGGGTGCACGCCCTCGGCCGTTCGGGACCTTGGGCCCCGCCCGCGGACCCGGCCGGCCCTGGGGATGCAGGATCGCCATCGGCGAGGCTGGTCCCCGACCTCGGACGGCTGTGCCCGGGCAGTCCCGAGCAACGGAAAGTAGGACCCTTCCATGAGCAAGTACATCCTGGCCGGCATCGACGGCTCGGCCGAGAGCACCGCAGCAGCGCAGTGGGCGGCCGACGAAGCGGTGCGCCGCGGCCACGCCCTGCGACTCGTCCATGCCTGGACCTGGGAGGACGACGTCCACGCCGGTCCCGGCCAGCCGGATGACGTGCGTGCCCTGACCGAACGCCTGCTCGCCGACGCCGCGCAGCAGGTGTGCTCGGCCCACCCAGGGCTGGAGGTGCACACCGGCCTTCTGCCCGGCCACGAGCCGACCGCGTCCCTCCTCGCTGCCGCGGCCGAATCCGAACTGCTCGCCGTCGGTTCGCTGGGACTGGGCGGCTTCGAGGGTCTGCTGGTGGGATCGGTCGGTCTGAACGCCGCGGCACGATGCGATGTGCCCGTCGTCCTCGTCCGGGCCGCGCAGACCCAGCAGGCCGACGCCCGCGACGCTGCCGAGGTGGCCGTCGGCATCGACACCCGTGCCCCGGCGGACGAGGTCATCGACTTCGCCTTCCAGGAGGCCGCGGCCCGCGGCACCGTGCTGCGTGCCGTTCACGGCTGGACCCCTCCGGCGGTCTGGGGCTACGCGGGCTGGGTGGCACCGCAGGTAGAGACCGAGCGGTTCCGCACCATCGAGGACGAGTTGCTCAGCCAGGTACTCGGCGTGTGGCGGGACAAGTACCCGCACGTCGCGGTGATCGAGGACAGCCGGATCGGTAGCAGCGCCGGCGCGGTGGTGGACGCATCCCGCGATTCCGCACTCGTCGTGGTCGGCCGCCACCGGCGCCGCCACCACCTCGGCCTGCGCCTCGGCCCGACCGCCCACGCGGTGATCCACCACGCACAGGCTCCGGTCGCCGTCGTCCCGCACGACTGAAACGCCGCACGTGCCCCACCGGATACGGGGCGCCGAACGATGACGCTCCGATGCCGCGTCCACCCCGGGTGGACGCGGCATCCGGCTTCCGGCCTGCGCTTGACCCGCGTCGACGCCGTCAGCACTCCGCGAAGTGTGTGGAGTCCGGCGGGCACCGGTGCGGGTGAACGGCCGGCACGCAGGGTTCCCCCGGAGGCGCCGGTGTGGATCCGTACTCCGCGGTGCGCGTGGGACAGCTTCACGTCCGGACCACCGCAGAACGCCACGGCCCGCCACCGTGGCTTCGGTGGCGGGCCATTCGCGATCACGTCCGGGGCCGCACCAGGGCGGCCCCGGGGCGGCCCCACCCGCTCCCGGTGACCTTCCCGGGCCCGGCCGCTCCCCCAGCCGCCGGGCCTGCTCGCGCCGGCTACTGCGCGGGGGTGATGATGCCGTAGTGGCCGTCGTAGCGGTGGTACAGGACGTTGCCGCGCCCGGTCTCGCTGTTGGTGAAGAAGACGAACGGCAGGCCGCTGAGGTCGAGCCGCGAGACGGCGCCGGCGACGGTCAGTTCGGGCACCGCGTCGGTGCTCACCGAGATGCCCGGCTCGGTCTCCGGCGCCGGTCCGACCGACGCGATCCGATAGTCCCCCGTCGCCCCGTCGTGGTGGACGACGCTGTCGCAGCCCGTCACCGCGTCGGTGTACAGGTGGAAGTCGTGGTCCATCGTGTCCAGGTCGAACACCGCCGCCCACGTGGTCTGACGCGTGAAGCTGTAGCTCTTGTGCCGCACGATGCGGCGCTCCTCGGCATCCAGCACCTGGCGCTGCGGCCGGTGTTCCTGCCCGACGCCGGGCCGCTCAGCGTGCTGGCGGTGGTGCCGGTGGTGGGTCCGGACCCGGGCGATCCTGGCGTTCAGCCGGTCCTGGAGCAGGTCGACGGCTTCCTGCATGGTGGCGGCGGCGACGTGGGCGCGCACGGGCCGGCCGTTCAGGTCGAGCGTGGCCTGCGCGGTCGACGGCTTGGCCACGGCGTGGTTGGGCTCCTGGGTGAGCTTCACCCTGACGGCGAGGACCGGTTCGTCGAGCTTCTCCAGGACGGCGAGCAGCTTCGTCCTGGCGTGGTCGGGCGCGGCCAGGGTGACCTCACCGCGGGTCGTCACCGTGACGGCGGGGGCGGGTCGGGTCTGCAGCCGGTTCATGGTGGTTCCCTTCCTGGTGCGTCAGACCGTGGTGTGCGTTCCGGCGGGGTCGTGGGCCGGAGTTCCGGCCGGCAGGGCCTCGTGGTCCGGCTTCGCTCCTGCGGGGGCGGTCCGGACGGTGGTGCCGGTGGTTCCGAGGAGCGTGCCCAGCGCGTTGTCCAGCGGGCCGATGGCGGCGATCCGGCCGGTCCGCTCGGCGAATCCGGCGGCGGCGTCGGCCTTGGGCCGCATCGACCCCTCGGGCAGGTCGAGTTCGCGCAGGCGCTCGGGGGTGGCGGTGACCAGCGGGCCCGGGTGGGCCGTGCCGTAGTGGGTGAACACATGGGTGACGTCGGTGAGGATCAACAGCGCGTCGGCGTCGAGCTGTTGGGCGAGCAGGGCGGCGGTGAGGTCCTTGTCGACGACCGCCTCGACGCCGCGTACCCGGCCGGTGTGCGGGTCACGGGTGACCGGGACGCCTCCCCCGCCGGCGGCGATCACCACGGCGCCGGTCGCCAGCAGGGTGCGGACGGCCGGTACCTCGACGATCGCCTTCGGCTGCGGGGAGGGAACCACGCGGCGCAGGTGCGCGCCGTCGCGCGCGGTGGTCCAGCCGCGCTCGGTCTCCATCGTCCTGGCCTGCTGGTCGGTGAGTCGGCCGCCGATGAACTTGCCCGGCCGTTGGAAGGCGGGGTCGTGGGGGTCGACCTCGGTGTGGGTCACCAGTGCGGTGACGGCGCGGCCCGGCAGCCGGTCCATGAGCTCGCGGGCGAGCAGGGTGCCGATCATGCCCTGGGTCTGGGCTCCGAGGACGTCCAGCGGGTAGGGCGCGGTGAGCGCCGGGTCAGCCTCGCTCTCCTGGGCGAGCAGGCCGATCTGCGGGCCGTTGCCGTGGGTGATCACGACCTCGTGCCCGGCGGTGACGAGTTCGGCGAGCGATCGGGCCGCGTCGTGGACGTGGTGCTGCTGGACGGCGGCGTCGGGGTGCTCGCCCCGCTGGAGCAGGGCGTTCCCGCCGAGGGCGGCGACGATGCGCATGGTCACTTCCTCCCCAGGGTGGCGACGAGGACCGCCTTGATGGTGTGCATGCGGTTCTCGGCCTGGTCGAAGACCAGCGAGGCCGGCGACTCGAAGACCTCGTCGGTGACTTCGAGGCCGTCGAGCCCGTGCTCGGCGGCGAGTTCGGCGCCGAGGTCGGTGCGGCGGTCGTGCAGGGCGGGCAGGCAGTGCAGGAAGGCGGTGTCCGCCTTGCCGGTCGCCGCCATCGTCTTGGCGTTGACCTGGTACGGCAGCAGCCGGGCGATGCGCTCGGGCCACTGGGCGTGGTCCTCGCCCATGGACACCCAGACGTCGGTGTAGAGGTAGTCCGCGCCGCGTACGGCCTCCTCGACCTCGTCGCTGAGGGTGATCCGGGCGCCGCTGTCCTGGGCGATTCGCCGGCATTCGTCGACGAGCAGCGGGTCGGGCCACAGCTCGCGCGGAGCGGCGATCCGCACGTCCATGCCGAGCAGGCTCCCCATCATGAGCAGGGAGTTGGCGGTGTTGTTGCGGGCGTCACCGAGGTAGCAGAAGGAGATCTCCTCCACCGGCTTTCCGCTGTGCTCGCGCATGGTGAAGACGTCGCACAGGCTCTGTGTGGGGTGGCAGGCGTCGGTCAGGCCGTTGTACACGGGGACGCCGGCGCGGGCCGCGAGTTCGGTGACGGCGTCCTGGTCGAAGCCGCGGTACTCGATGCCGTCGTACATCCGGCCGAGGACCCGGGCGGTGTCGGCGATGGTCTCCTTGTGGCCGATGTGCGACCCGTCCGGGCCCAGGTAGGTGGTCATGGCGCCCTGGTCGGCCGCCGCGACCTCGAAGGCGCAGCGGGTCCGGGTGGAGTTCTTCTCGAAGATCAGGGCGATCCTGCGGCCGGTCAGCCGCGGCGTTTCGGTGCCCGCGCGCCGGGCGGCCTTCAACTCGGCGGCGAGGTCGAGGAGGTGGTGGATCTCGGAGGCGGTGAAGTCGAGTTCGCGCAGGTAGTGGCGGCCGTTGAGGTCGACGGTCATGACGGGCTCCCTAGGAGTGTGAGGCGGTCCGGAAGGACCAGGTGTGGCTGACGGCGGGTTGCCGTTTGTGGCTCGGTGACCGCCCGGCCCCCGGGGCGCTCCGACCGCTGATCGAGAACTGCGGTCACGCTGGTGAGGGGCCTGTCAGCGGAGTGTGCTCGGGCCACTTCTTCTTACCGGTCAGTTGGCGGGGTCGCGCTGGATGGGGCAGCTCATGCAGCGCGGGCCGCCGCGGCCGCGGCCGAGCTCGGAGCCCGCGATGGTGACGATCTCGATGCCCTGCTTGCGCAGGTAGGTGTTGGTGGTGGTGTTGCGCTCGTAGCCGACGACGACGCCGGGTTCGAGGGCGAGGAAGTTGCTGCCGTCGTCCCACTGCTCGCGCTCGGCGGCGCGGGCGTCCTGGTCGGCGGACAGGAAGCGGACCTTGTCCAGGCCGAGGGCCTCGGCGAGCGAGGCGGCGAGGTCGGTGTCGGTCCGTACGTCGAAGCCGGCCGCCCGCTCGGGGGCGGGGGTGAGGGTCCACGAGCGCAACCGGTGGGCCAGGCCCGGGTAGAGCGCGAAGGTGTCCCGGTCGATCATCGTCATGACGGTGTCCAGGTGCATGAACGCCCGGCTCTCCGGCAGCCGCACGGCGATCAGCCGGTGCGCGGTGTTGGTCAGGAACAGTTGCCGGGCGAGGTTCTCGACCGCCGGTGCGGTGGTGCGCTCTCCCATGCCGACCATGACGACGCCCGGGGCGATCACGTGGACGTCCCCGCCCTCCACGCTGAGTCCCGGCGCGGTGGTGGTGCCGTCGAGCAGCGGGGGTGCGGTCTCGGCGAACAGCGGGTGGAAGCGGTAGATCGCGGCGGTGTGCAGGGTCTCCCGCCGGCGGGCGGGCTTCGCCATCGGGTTGAGGCTGTACCGGGCGCCGATCCAGCAGGAGTTGTCGCGCGGGAAGAGGTGGTTGGGCAGCGGCGGGAGGGCGAAGTCCTGCTCGCCGAGGGTGTTCCACACCAGGCTGTGCGGGCTCTTCAGCGGCAGGTCGTCCTTGAGGACGCCGCCGATCAGGTACTCGGCGAGCGTGGCGCCGTCGAGTTGCTCGCACAGCTCCCGGACCGGGTCGACCAGGGCGGGGCCGACGATGGCCGGGGTGGCCACCTGGCCGAGCAGCCAGGACCGGGCGGGGCCCAGGTCGAGGGTCTCGGCGAGCAGGTCGGCGTAGTGGTGCACGCGCACGCCGTGGTCGCGCAGGACCTGGGCGAAGGCGTCGTGCTCCTCGCGGGCGCGC
Organism: Kitasatospora sp. NPDC005856; assembly: GCF_040629945.1. Classification (NCBI taxonomy): domain Bacteria; kingdom Bacillati; phylum Actinomycetota; class Actinomycetes; order Kitasatosporales; family Streptomycetaceae; genus Kitasatospora; species Kitasatospora sp. NPDC005856. Next base: position 22,199 of record NZ_JBEXWT010000114.1, read on the forward strand.
TTGGCCCACAGGATGTCGTCGAAGAGCAGGTCGTCGACGTTGCGCGGGGTGAGCCGGGCCAGTTCCAGGCCCGGACGGTGCAGGATCACCTGGTGCAGGCGGCCGGCTTCGGAATCGACACGCAGGGTGGACATCGTTGGTGCTCCTCGGGTTTCGGTGGGGGTGGCGCGGGGTCAGCGCGGGGTGGCGGTGCCGGTGGGAGGCGCCGTGGCGGGTCGGGTGTGCGGTCGCTTGAGCCAGATGTAGACCGGGATGCCGAGCAGGACGGTGAACAGGCCGTAGTAGACGGTCTGGTAGCCGCTGCCCTGGATCGACCAGTACGAGAAGGACAGCGCCAGGACGGTGACGGTGACGTCCCTGGCGAAGCGCCGCCGGTCCAGCTCCGCCCGGCCGCGCTGTGTCAGCCAGTACAGCTGGGCGGCGGCCGAGACCAGGTACGGGATCACGGCGGTGAGCACGCTCAGGAGCACGATCTCGGTGAACACCCGGGTGAAGCTGGTGTAGCTGATCACGGTGAGCACCGACGCGAGGACCGTCGCCGAGACGATGCCGAAGGCCGGGACCTCGCCGCGGCCCCGGGTCCGGGCGAAGGCCGCCGGGAACAGTCCGTCGCGTGCGGCGGCCATCGGCATCTCGGCGCAGATCATGGTCCAGCCGTTCAGTGCCCCGAGCCCGGAGACGATCGCCGCGACGGCGACCAGGTTCCCGGCCCAGCTGCCGCCCGCGATGTTGTTCATGGCGTCCGTGAACGGCGCTGCGGAGGAGCCGAGTTGCGCGTGCGGGACGGTGCCGAACACGGCCAGGGTGCCGAGCAGGTAGATCGCCGCGCAGGCCAGGGTCCCGTACACCGTGGCCCGGGGCACGTTGCGCTTCGGGTCCCGCACCCGCCCGGCCGCCACCGACGCGGTCTCCAGGCCGATGTAGCTGAACAGCGCGATCGCCCCGGCCGCCGACACGGCGCCCAGCGCCGAGCCGCCGCTCGCGTTGAAGGCCCCGAAGTTGCCGGACTTCACGAACAGCAGGCCGGCCGTGGCCATGAAGGCCAGCGGCAGGAACTTCAGCACCGTGGTGACCACCTGGAAGGCCCCGATGCTGCGCACACCGGCCAGGTTCACGATCGCCGGCACCCACAGGCCCGCCAGGGCTATCGCGATCGAAGTCCCCGTGTGGTGGCCCTTGTTGACGAACACCTCGACGTAGCCGACCCAGGCCACCACGATGGCCGCGTTCCCGGCCCAGGCGGTGATCCAGTACGACCAGGCGGTCAGGAACCCGGCGAACTCGCCGAACGCCTCACGGGCGTAGACGTACGGCCCGCCGCTGCCCGGCACCCGCTCCGACAGCCGCCCGAAGGTCACCGCCAGCGCCAGCGCCCCGACGGTCACCAGCACGAACGCCACCAGCGCGACCGGCCCGTACGGCGCCAGCGCCGACGGCAGCGCGAACACGCCGGTGCCGATGATGCTGCCCACCACCAGCGCCGTCGCCGCCGGCAGCCCGAAGGACGTGCTCCGCCCCTGCGGGCCGTCTTCCGGCGTGCTCACCGGTGGTCTTCCGCGGTCGTCTACGGACATCGCAGGCTCCTTCGCCAGATGCTCAACCATGCTGACGGGCCCGGTCTCCGCCGTGACCCGTCGTTGAAGATCCTCGAACCTGCGAGTGGCTCGCCCCATGGGCCAACGGTCCCGTTCCCCGCACCGGCGGTCCCGGTTTCCCCGCCCGATGGTCCCGGGCCCCGGACCGCGCCGCGCACCGGGGCATCGCCGGATCCGCCCCTGTCGGGACCACCGGCCCATCGGTGGGTTCCGTCGGTCCCTTCGCCGAAGCGCGGGAGCAGGAGATGCTCGTACTCGGCACCCGGGGTCTCGGGGGATTCGCCGGGCTGCTCGTCGGCTCGGTCTCCCTCGCCGTGACCGCCCGTGCGACCGTTCCGACGGTCCTCATCCGCGAGGCCGCGCCCCTCCCCCACGGGAACGCCGCAACCTCCGGTGAGGTCGTCGTCGGGCTCGACTCCTCCGAGCCCGGCGAGGCCGTCCTCGCCTTCGCCTTCGCCGAGGCGGAACGCCGCGGCGCCGCACTGCGCGCCGTCCACGGCTGGGAACCGCTCCCCGCCTGGGCCTACGGCAGCATGATGCCGCCCCCGATGGACATCCCGGGACAGGAGCGCACGGAGGCGGCCCTGCTCGCACAGCACCTCACGGACCACCGCAGGAGGCATCCGAACGTGGCGGTCGTCGAGGACGTCCGGCTCGGCGGCGGGCGAAGGCCGTCCTGGACGCGGCCGCCGGTGCCGAGCTGGTCGTCATCGGCCGACGCGAGCGCCGTCATCGCCTCGGCATGCTGCTCGGACCCGTCGCCCACGCCGTGCTCCACCATTCCGCCGCCCCGGTGGCCGTGGTCCCCCACCCGTGAGACCAGACCGCACCCGCCGCCGCCCACCAGGCAGCTGAAGGAGTCGCCGCAACGCCCGCGAGCCGTCCTGACGCCCCACGTGCAATAGGGCCGTCCGGCCCTACCGGCTCGCCCCGACATCCGGCACGCTGCGGTGAGATCTGTACGACCTGCCACTGGGGCAGGCTGAGCACGGAGCGGTGATGGCGGGCGACACGGTGGCCGAAGCGGGCAACCCGGTGAAGGTGTTCCTCCTCGACGACCACGAGGTGGTCCGGCGGGGCGTGCACGACCTGCTGGACGCGGAACCCGGCTTCACGGTGGTCGGCGAGGCCTCCACGATGGCGCAGGCGCTCACCCGCGTTCCCGCCCTGCGCCCCGACGTCGCGATCCTGGACATGCGCCTGCCCGACGGCGACGGCGTGACCGTCTGCCGCGAACTGCGGTCCCGGATGCCGGAGCTGGCCTGCCTGATCCTCACGTCGTTCGACGACGAGGAGGCCCTGCTCGACTCGATCATGGCCGGCGCCGCCGGGTACGTCCTCAAGCAGATCAGCGGCACCGACCTCGTCTCCGCGGTCCGCACGGTCGCCTCCGGCCAGTCCATGCTCGATCCCGGTGCCGCCACCCGGCTGATGGCCCGGCTGCGCGGTGAGGCCGCGACCCAGCAGCCGTCCGATTTCCCGCATCTCACCGACCGCGAGCGGGAGATCCTCGCCCTGGTCGGCGAGGGCCTGACCAACCGGCAGATCGGCCAGCGGCTCTACCTCGCCGAGAAGACCGTCAAGAACCACATCTCCCGTCTGCTCGCCAAGCTCGGTGTGGAGCGCCGGGTACAGGCCGCGATCATCGCCACCCAGGTACTGACGGGCCAGGGCCACCCGACGGCCCGCCGGACCGTCTGAGCGGCACTCGCGCCCGGGCCGAAAGCACCCGGTGTCGGGGACCACCCGGAGGCCTTCCGGGGGACCATCAGCCCCTCGCGGAAGGACATGCCCCCCACCGAGCATGGATGCCATGACCGCCGAATTCACACCACTGGACGAGCTGCAGTGCCTGAGACTTCTCAGCGGGACAGCCGTCGGCCGATTGGTCTACACCGTTGGCGCGCTGCCGGCCGTCATGCCGGTCCGTTACCGGATCGCGGCGGACGGCAGCGTCCTGCTCCGCGCCGACGCCGGCTCCGAGATCGCCCGGGCCGTCGCCGACGCGGTGGTCGCCTTCGAGGTGAGCGAACTCAGCGAGGCCGACGGCAGCGGATGGAGCGTCACCGTCCTCGGGCGGGCGGCTGTCACATCCGACATCCTGGAGGGCCGCCCCGTTCCTGCCTTCGTGCCCGCACCCGCAGAACCGGCCGCCGGCCACGTGACCATCCGCATCCGCCCGGAACTGGTGACCGGGCGTTCCCTGCCCGGTTCACCCCCCTGCGAGGCGTGACCGGCCCCGCGAGCACGGCCCGCCGGTCCTCACGCCAGCGGAGCGGACCAGGTCAGCCGCGTGCCTCCCTCGGTCGGACTGATCGCCTCGAACGCGCCCCCGAGGCCCTCCGCCCGCTCGGCGAGATTGCGCAGGCCGCTGCGCCGCCCCTGCTCGGGGACGCCGACACCGTTGTCCTGCACCGTCAGCACGACCTGCTGCCCGGTGGCGTGCAGCACGACCTCCACGCGGTTCGCCTTCGCGTGCCGGGCGGCATTGCTCAGCGCCTCCCCCAGGACGGCCACGACGTGTTCCGCGACCTCCGC
>NZ_JBEXWT010000115.1:0-24290 GCF_040629945.1 Kitasatospora sp. NPDC005856
ATTCCGAACCCGGAAGCTAAGCCTCACAGCGCCGATGGTACTGCAGGGGGGACCCTGTGGGAGAGTAGGACGCCGCCGAACAATTCTTCAGAAGAGCCCCTGATCCACTCGGATCAGGGGCTCTTCGCATTTCCGGTGTCGTATCGTCAGGGCATGGACGATCAGACAGCGGTGTTTGCGAACGATGTGCTCCGGCCCGAGCAGCGCGACGGTTCCCTGCGTGTTCTGGCGGACGCCCAGGCGGTGGACGGCCGGGCCGCCGTGTCCGAGCAGGGCCGGCTTCGGCTGCGGAATGCGGAGACCCCGCGGCCGGGCGTGATCCACCTCGTCGTGGCCGAGACCGAGACCGGGACCGGGACCGGGAGCGGAGCCGTCCTCGGCTACGGCCAGCTCGAAGTACCGGAGAACCCGTCGGCCAACCCCGCCGCCGAGCTGGTGGTCGACCCGGCCGCCCGCGGTCGCGGCCTGGCCCGCCCGCTGGTCGACGCCGTCCTGGAGCAGGCCCACCGGGCGGGGCGCGACGCGGTGGATTTCTGGGTGCACGGTGGTCACCCGGCGGCCCGGCACCTGGCCGAGGCGTACGGCGCCGAGCTGGTCCGTGAGCTGCGGCAGATGCGTCGCGCCGGCCGGCAGACCGAGGAGGTGGCCGTTCCCGAGGGCATCGAGCTCCGCACCTTCCGCCCGGGGGAGGACGGCGCCGAGTGGCTGCGGCTCAACGCCCTGGCCTTCGCCCACCACCCCGAGCAGGGTTCCTGGACCGAACAGGACCTGGCCGAGCGGATCGCCGAGCCCTGGTTCGACCCGGCCGGCTTCTTCCTCGCCACCCGTGACGGCAAGGTGGTCGGCTTCCACTGGACCAAGGTGCACCCGGCGAGCGCCACCGAGCCCGAGCTCGGCGAGGTGTACGTGGTCGGGGTGGACCCGGCCGAGCAGGGCAGCGGCCTCGGCCGTGCGCTGACCGCGGCGGGCCTGCGCCACCTGACCGGCACCGGTCCCGGCGAGCGCGGACTGGACACCGTCCTTCTCTACGTCGACGCCGACAATCCGGCCGCCGTGCGGGTATATGAACGATTGGGATTCGCCGTTCACGAGGTGGACCTCATGTACCGAGCCCGGTACGGGGCGAGCCGGCCGGCCTAGCCGGGGCCGCGGAGCGTCCTCGAACCGGACTCCCAGCTCCTTCGACCTCGTCGAAGGCGGCCGGGGACCTCCTGCGGAGCGGTCGTGGGCGAGGGACGGGACGGCAACGCCCCTTGCCCCGACCGACTCAGCTTTCCTCCTGGCCATGCGGTGTTTACCGTGGATTCAATTGCTGCCGCGAAGATCACAGGATGAAGTCCGTAGTGTCTCGCTCGTGCAGAGTCGACCGCCACGCACCGGCCGGTCCTGTACGGACCGCACCCGGAGGTTGGGTGCTGTCCCCGGGTTCGGCCCGGGGCGAGGGCGACGGCCCGCAGAGCCATTCGCGTCCGGACGCCGTCCTGCTGCTGGAGGAGCTGGAGCCCATGAGCATCCCCCGCCCCGTCTCTGCCCCGCTGTCGCCTACGGCCCGGATGTCCAGCGCGCTGGGTATTCCGCCGGAGCTGCCGGCCACGGACGAGGAGGAGTACGAAGCGTTGCCGCAGGGCCGCTTCCTGGACCGTGAGCGCAGTTGGCTCGCGTTCAACGAGCGGGTCCTGGAACTGGCCGAGGACCCGGGCATCCCGTTGCTGGAGCGGGCGAAGTTCCTGGCGATCTTCGCGAGTAACCTGGACGAGTTCTTCATGGTCCGGGTGGCCGGACTCAAGCGCCGGATCGCCACCGGCGTCGCCCAGCGCAGCGCGTCCGGCCTCCAGCCGCGCGAGGTGCTGGACCTCATCTGGACCCGCTCGCGCGAGCTGATGGCCCGCCACGCCGCCGCCTTCCAGCAGGAGGTCCTGCCGGACCTCGCCGCCGAGGGCATCGAGGTGGTCCGCTGGTCGGAGCTGGCGGAGAAGGAGCAGGCCCGGCTGCACACGCTGTTCCGGCAGAAGATCTTCCCCGTCCTGACCCCGCTGGCCGTCGACCCGGCGCACCCCTTCCCGTACATATCGGGACTCTCGCTCAACCTGGCCGTCGTGGTGCGCAACCCGGTCTCCGGGCACAAGCACTTCGCGCGCGTCAAGGTGCCGCAGTCGCTGGCCCGCTTCCTGGAGGCCTCGCCCCAGCGGTACGTCCCGCTGGAGGACGTCATGGGCGCCCACCTGGAGGAGCTCTTCCCGGGGATGGAGGTGCTGGCCCACCACGCCTTCCGCGTCACCCGCAACGAGGACCTGGAGGTGGAGGAGGACGACACCGAGAACATCCTCAAGGCCCTGGAGAAGGAGCTGATGCGGCGGCGCTTCGGCCCGCCGGTCCGGCTGGAGGTCGAGGAGTCGATCGACCCGTACATCCTGGACCTGCTGGTGCGGGAGCTGAACATCACCGAGGCGGAGGTCTTCCCGCTGCCCGGGCCGCTGGACCTGACCGGACTGTTCGGCATCGCCGAGCTGGACCGCCCGGAGCTCAAGTACCCGAAGTTCGTGGCCGGCACGGCCCGCGGGCTGACCGACGTCGAGTCGGCCTCCCAGCCGGACATCTTCGCCGCGATGCGCGAGCGCGACGTCCTGCTGCACCACCCGTACGACAGCTTCTCCACCTCGGTGCAGGCCTTCCTGGAGCAGGCCGCCGCCGACCCGGACGTGCTGGCGATCAAGCAGACCCTGTACCGCACCTCCGGCGACTCGCCGATCGTCGACGCGCTGATCGACGCGGCCGAGTCCGGCAAGCAGGTGCTGGTGCTGGTCGAGATCAAGGCGCGCTTCGACGAGCAGGCCAACATCAAGTGGGCCCGCAAGCTGGAGGAGGCCGGCTGTCACGTGGTGTACGGCCTGGTCGGGCTGAAGACGCACTGCAAGCTCTCGCTGGTGGTCCGGCAGGAGGGCGACACCCTGCGCCGCTACTCGCACGTCGGCACCGGCAACTACCACCCGAAGACGGCCCGGCTGTACGAGGACCTCGGCCTGCTCACCTCCGACCCCCAGGTCGGCGCGGACCTCTCGGACCTGTTCAACCGGCTCTCCGGCTACTCGCGCCGCGAGTCCTACCGCCGCCTGCTGACCGCCCCGCGCGGCCTGCGCGACGGGCTGGTCTCGCGGATCCACAACGAGATCGCCCACCACCGGGCGGGCCGCCCGGCCTACGTGAAGCTCAAGGTCAACTCGATCGTCGACGAGGCCGTGATCGACGCGCTCTACCGGGCCTCCCAGGCCGGCGTGCCGGTGGACGTCTGGGTGCGCGGGATCTGCGCGATCCGCCCGGGCGTGCCGGGGCTGAGCGAGAACATCCGGGTCCGCAGCATCCTGGGCCGCTTCCTGGAGCACTCCCGGGTCTTCGTGTTCGGCAACAACGGCGATCCGGAGGTCTGGATCGGCAGCGCCGACATGATGCACCGCAACCTGGACCGCCGGATCGAGGCGCTGCTGCGGATCACCGATCCGGCGCACCGCGCCGAGCTGTCCGGGCTGATCGACCTGGGGGTGTCGGACGAGACCGAGTCCTGGCACCTGGGGCCGGACGGCGCGTGGGCCCGTCGCTCCCAGGACGCCGAGGGCCGCCCGCTGCGACACGTCCAGGACCTGCTGATCGACTCTCGCCAGCGCCGCCGGGCCGCGACCTCGCGCTGACGCGTGCACTGATGCGAAGCCGCCGGGACGGTAAGGGGACCTGTCCCGGCGGTCGGCCACCAGCTCCGGGGACCACCTCGGAGGAACGGGGATCTACCACGCCATGACCGAAGCGCCGATGACGGCCCAGGCGGCCTCCACCGCGACCGCCGGGGACATCCTTTCCCGCCACCTCACCGCCCAGGCCGGCGCCTTCCTGCGCGCGCTGCCGCTGGCGGTGGGCGAGGTCGGCGCCAGACCCGGGACGGCCTCGGTCGTCCCGTCGGCCGGCACCTCGGACCTGCTGCGGGCCGTCCGGCGGATCGGCGGGCTGCTGCACACCTTCGGCCCGGTCTTCGAGCAGACCTGGGCGCAGGAGTCGCGCACCGAGCTGCGCTGGCTGCTCAACCTGTTGGCGCTGGAGCCCGGCTACGTCCGCCGCTCGGCCCGGCTGCTGGGCGCGCTGGACTCGCTGAGCGGCACCGACCCGGACGGGACGGGCATGCTGGCCGGCCACGCGGGCGCCCCCAAGGCGCGGGCGCTGCTGGACCGGCAGCTGACCCTGGCCCGGACGAGGGCGCACTCCACGGTGCTCCAGGAACTCCGCTCCGCCCGGCTGCACGCCCTGGCGGACCGGATGACCCTGCTGGTCGGCGACGCCCCGCTGCTGGAGTCGGCGGGCGGTCGGGCCCCGGCGGTGCTGCTGCCGCAGGCCGCCGCCGCGTTCGCCGCGCTGTCCGCGGTCGCCCAGCAGCTGCCGCTGCAGCGGGCCGCGACGCCCTACGGCGGGGACGGGATGCGCCGGCTGGGCACGGTGCCGCCGTCCCGCGGGGCGACGGACGCGGACACCGCGCTGGCGGCCGATGACGCGCCCTGGGCCCGGCTGCGGATCCTGGTGAAGCGGGCCCGGTACGCGCTGGAGGTGTGCGGGCGCGGGTCCTCCGAGCTGGACGGGCTGGACCTGGTGCTGGCCCGGCAGCAGGAGGCGGCGGACGCCGCCGTCACCGCCGCCACCGCGGCGCGCACGCCGCGGATCACCCCGGCGACCGCGTACGTGCTGGGCGTGGTGCACGCCGACCAGCGGTTGGAGGTGGAGTCGGCGCGCTACGCCGTCGGCCGCCGCTGGCCGGACCTGCCGCCCGGCCCGGAGGGCTGGCTGGAGCTCGTCCCGGCCGACGCCTGGGGGCACCCCGTCGCACCCAGGGCGGTCTGAGGTGGACGAGCGCCCGCGCACCGGCCGGCCGGCGACCGGGGCCGCGGCCGGAGCGGGGCACGCCCCGGTGGTGCTGGCGGCGGGCGCGGTGCTGTGGCTGCCGGGTCGGCCGAAGAAGAGCGGCCGGCTGGGGCGGCCGCGGATCGCGGTGATCCACCGCCCCAAGTACGACGACTGGAGCCTGCCGAAGGGCAAGCTCGAAGTCGGTGAGGGCGTGGTCGACGCGGCGCTGCGCGAGGTCCGGGAGGAGACCGGTTTCCACTGCCTGCTGGGCCCGGAGCTGCCCACCCAGCACTACCGGGTGCAGGGCCGTCCCAAGGAGGTCCGCTACTGGGCGGCGGTGCCGTCGAGCGGGTCGTTCCGGCCCAACCGGGAGGTGGACCGGCTGGAGTGGCTGCCGGCCGGGAAGGCGCGGGCCCGGCTCACCCACGACCACGACCGGTCGCTGGTCGACGCGCTGCTGGCGGTCCTGGGGGCGAGGCCGGTGTCGGCGGCGGGGTCGGCGTCGGTGAAGGAACCGTGGAAGTGATCTCCCCGCGCCCTTGCCGTGACGCAACCGTTACTACCTGACGTAGTTTCCTGTCATCCCTTCGAGGTTCACTCTCCGTTCACTTGCGACCGGCTGTCGTGTCACTTACCCGGCCTAACTTCGGGACCACCGGAGGGCCGCACGGGCCCCGGACCACAGCAGAACCCGTGCTCGGCCGTACGCGTACGGCCTGAGCCAAGGGCAATGCCACAGAAAGGGACACCCCTGTGAAGCTCCAGCGGAACGGCCGCTCCAAGGCCCTCGCGATCGGTGCCATGGCGCTCGTCAGCTCGCTGTCGCTCGCCGCCTGCGGGTCGGACAACAACACCAACTCGACCGCGTCCGGCGGCAACAGTGGCTCCGCCGCGCCGGCCTCCGCGATCAACTGTGGCAAGCCGGGTTCGCTGATCGCCGCGGGTTCGACCGCGCAGGGCGCGGCGATGGACGTCTGGAAGACCAGCTTCGCCGCCGCCTGCTCCGGCACCACGATCAACTACCAGGGTGGCGGCTCCGGTGCCGGCATCCAGCAGTTCAACCAGGGCAAGATCCAGTTCGCCGGCTCCGACTCGGCCCTCAAGCCGGCCGAGGTCGACGCCTCCAAGGCGGTCTGCACCGGCGGCCAGGGCATCGACCTGCCGATGGTCGGCGGTCTGATCTCGCTGGTCTACAACGTCGACGGTGTCGACAACCTGGTCCTGGACGGCCCGACCGCCGCCAAGATCTTCGACTCGCAGATCACCAAGTGGAACGACCCGGCGATCGCCGCCCTGAACCCGGGCGCCAAGCTGCCGGACACGGAGATCCAGACCTTCCACCGCTCGGACGACGCCGGCACCACCGAGAACCTGACCAAGTACTTCGCCGCCGCCGGCGGCGGCGCCTGGTCCTACCCGGCCGGCAAGGCCTGGGCGGGCAAGGGCGGCCAGTCGGCCAACGGCAGCGCCGGTGTCTCGGCCCAGGTGAAGCAGGTCAAGAACTCGATCAGCTACGTCGAGCTGGCCTACGCCCAGACCAACAGCCTGAAGAGCGCCGCGATCAACACCGGTGCCTCCAAGCCGGTCGCGGCCACCGCCGAGAACGCCGCCAGCACCATCGGCAAGGCCCAGGCCGCCGGCACCGGCAGCGACCTCGCGCTGAAGCTCGACTACGCGACCAAGGAAGAGGGCTCCTACCCGCTGGTCCTCATCACCTACGAGATCGTCTGCGACAAGGGCAACAAGGCCGAGACCCTCGACACCCTGAAGTCCTTCCTGACCTACACCGCCAGCGACGCGGGTCAGAAGGCCGTCGGCGAGAAGGGCTACGTCCCGCTGCCGAAGACCGTGACCGACAAGGTCAACGGCGTCATCGCCACCCTGGCCTGACCCGACAGGACCCCCGGTGGGGCGGCCCCGTGAGCGAGGGGGGCCGGGGTCGCCCCACCGGAACGGACCACACCCAGCACCACGTCCGGGGCACCGCCGCCATGGTGCCGTCCCCCTTCCGGGGCGGCACCACCAGACCGGAGTAGACCAATGACTTCATCCTCCCCTGCCGCCCCGCGAGGCAGGGAACGCCGGCCGCGCGACAGCCGGGTCGGCGACAAGATCTTCATGAACCTCGCCCGGGGCTCGGGCATCCTGCTGCTGGTCGTCATGGCCGCGATCGCCGCGTTCCTGACCTGGCGGTCCGTCCTGGCCCTGACCACCAACGAAGGCAACTTCCTCACCTCCTTCGAGTGGACGCCGGACGCCCCGAAGCCCGTCTTCGGCATCGCCGTCCTGGCCTTCGGCACCATCGTCAGCGCCGTCATCGCGATGGCGATCGCCGTCCCGGTGGCCATCGGGATCGCGCTGTTCATCTCGCACTACGCGCCGCGCCGGATCGCCCAGCCGTTCGCCTACCTGGTCGACCTGCTCGCCGCCGTCCCCAGCATCGTCTACGGCCTCTGGGGCGCGCTCTTCCTGGTGCCGCACATGGACGGCCTGACCAGCTGGCTCAACGAGTACCTGGGCTGGACGTACATCTTCGACCAGACCAGGACCGGCACCCCGCGCAACCTGTTCACCGTCGGCATCCTGCTGGCGATCATGGTCCTGCCGATCATCACCGCGGTCTCCCGCGAGGTGTTCCGCCAGGTGCCGCGGATGCACGAGGAGGCGGCGCTCGCGCTCGGCGCGACCCGCTGGGAGATGATCCGCACCGCGGTGCTGCCGTTCGGCCGCCCCGGCATCATCTCGGCCTCGATGCTCGGCCTCGGCCGCGCGCTCGGCGAGACCATCGCGGTCGCGGTGGTGCTCTCCGCCAGCAACGTCCTGTCGCTGCACATCCTCGACGCGGGCGGCGGCACCTTCGCGCAGAACATCGCGCTGAAGTTCGCCGAGGCCGGTGACAACGGCCGCAACGCGCTGATGGCCTCCGGCCTCGTCCTGTTCGTCATCACCCTGCTGGTGAACGGTGCCGCGCGACTGATCATCGCCCGCCGCAAGGAGTACTCGGGGGCCAACGCATGACCGTCACCGCCGTCGTCGAGGACGCCCGGCCCGTCGGCCGTCCGCTGACCGCCAACCGACTGCCCAAGTGGGCCCCGGCCGCCGTCGCCGGCGGCTCGATCGCCCTCGGCTGCGCGATCGGCGCGCTCGGCGGGCTGGCCAGCCACCTGCAGTGGGGCCTGATCTCGGCCCTGCTCTTCGTCCTGATCGGCTACGTCCTCTCGGCCCGGGTCGAGGGCCGCCGACAGGCCAAGGACCGGCTCGCCACCTCGGTGGTCTGGGTCGCCTTCATCCTGGCCGTCGTCCCGCTGGTCGCCCTGATCTCCTACACGGTCCAGCAGGGCATCGAGGTGGTGAACGGGAACTTCCTGAGCCACTCGATGAAGGGCGTGATCCAGTCCGGTCCGGGCGGTGGCATCTACCACGCGCTGATCGGCACCCTGGAGCAGGTCGCCCTGGCCACCGCGATCGCCGCCCCGATCGGTCTGCTGACCGCCGTCTACCTGGTCGAGTACGGCCGCGGCACGCTCGCCAAGGCGGTCACCTTCTTCGTCGACGTCATGACGGGCATCCCGTCGATCGTCGCCGGTCTGTTCATCCTCTCGCTCTGGAACCTCGCCCTGGGCTTCAGCTACTCCGGCTTCTCGGGCAGCCTCGCGCTGGCGATCCTGATGATGCCGGTCGTGGTCCGGTCCACCGAGGAGATGCTGAAGCTCGTCCCGAACGAGCTGCGCGAAGCCTCGTACGCGCTCGGCGTGCCGAAGTGGAAGACCATCCTGCGGATCGTCCTCCCCACCGCGATCGGCGGCATCACCACCGGTGTGATGCTCGCGGTCGCCCGCATCACGGGCGAGACCGCCCCGGTGATGATGCTGGTGTTCGGCGCCGACTACATCAACAACAACCCGTTCGACGGACCGCAGCAGTCCCTGCCGATGTACATCTGGACGCAGTACTCGCAGGTCAACAACGACTACGGCTACGCCCGTGCCTGGGGTGCGGCGCTGGTGCTGATCGCCTTCGTGATGGGGCTCAACCTCATCGCCCGGGGCATCGCCCGCTGGCGCTCGCCCAAGGGCGGGCACTGAGCGACCGACTGACGTACGAGACAGACGAGAGAAGCAACGATCATGGCCAAGCGCATCGACGTCAGCGGACTGTCGGCCTACTACGGCACCACCAAGGCCATCGAGGACATCTCGATGAGCATCGAGCCCCGCTCGGTGACCGCCTTCATCGGCCCCTCCGGCTGCGGCAAGTCCACCTTCCTGCGGACCCTGAACCGCATGCACGAGGTGATCCCCGGCGCCCGGGTCGAGGGCAAGGTCCTCCTGGACGACGAGAACCTGTACGCCTCCAACGTCGACCCGGTCGCCGTGCGCCGCGCGGTCGGCATGGTCTTCCAGCGCCCGAACCCCTTCCCGACCATGTCGATCTACGACAACGTGGTCGCGGGTCTGCGGCTCGCCGGCGTGAAGAAGAGGGCCGTGCTGGACGAGGTGGTGGAGCGCTCGCTGAAGGGCGCCAACCTCTGGAAGGAGGTCCACAACCGGCTGAACAAGCCGGGGGCCGGCCTCTCCGGCGGTCAGCAGCAGCGCCTGTGCATCGCCCGCGCCATCGCGGTCGAGCCCCAGGTCCTGCTGATGGACGAGCCCTGCTCCGCGCTCGACCCGATCTCCACCCTCGCCATCGAGGACCTGATCGGCGAGCTCAAGGAGCAGTTCACCATCGTCATCGTGACCCACAACATGCAGCAGGCGGCCCGCGTCAGCGACCGCACCGCCTTCTTCAACCTGGCGGGCGTCGGCCAGCCGGGCAAGCTGATCGAGCTGGACGACACCCAGCGGATCTTCTCCAACCCGCAGGTCCAGGCGACCGAGGACTACATCTCCGGCCGCTTCGGCTAGACCGGACCCCGTCACGCGGCCCGGCGCCTCGGCGCCGGGCCGCCCGGCGGACCGCGAGCTGTCCCGTGGTGCTGCATGGCGGTGCCGCCGCGGGACATGGAAAAGGGCCCGCCCCCGAGATGTGGGGGCGGGCCCTGTCCGTTCGTGCGTCCCGTGCGGTGCGTCCGGCTCCGGGTGTCCTCTGCGGTGCGTCCCGTTCCGGGCGTCCGCCGGGGCCGTCAGCCCCAGAACAGGTGGACGAACCAGTACATCAGCGCTGCGACGATGGCGGCCGCCGGCATCGTGATGAACCAGCCGAGCACGATGTTCTTCGCGACGCCCCAGCGCACCGCGCGGATCCGCTTGGTGGCCCCCGCGCCCATGATCGCCGCGGTGATCACGTGGGTGGTGGAGATCGGCGCCTTGAAGACGAACGACGAGATGTACATGACCGTCGCCGAGGTGGCCTCGGCCGCGAAGCCCTGCGGCGGGTCCAGCTCGATGATCTTGCGGCCGAGCGTCCGCATGATCCGCCAGCCGCCCGCGTAGGTGCCCAGCGAGAGCATCGTCGCGCAGGAGATCTTCACCCAGACCGGAATGCCGTTGCCGGACTGGTGGCCGGAGATGGTCAGTGCCATGACCACGATGCCCATGGTCTTCTGGGCGTCCTGGAGGCCGTGCGCCAGGGCCATCGCGGCGGCCGAGGCGGTCTGGGCGACCCGGAAGTTGCGCTTGGCCCGGTGCGGGTTGGCCCGGCGGAAGATCCACAGGATCGCCAGCATCACCAGGAAGCCGCCGACCAGGCCGACCACCGGCGAGACGATCATCGGGATGACGATCTTGTCGAGGACCCCGCTCCAGATCACCTCGACGCCGCCGGCCAGGGCCGCGCCCACCATGCCGCCGAACAGCGCGTGCGAGGAGGAGGACGGGAGGCCGAAGTACCAGGTGATCAGGTTCCAGGCGATCGCCCCGACCAGGGCCGCGAACAGGATCGCCATCCCCTGGTTGCCGGTGGGCGTCTCGATGATCCCCTTGGAGACCGTGTGCGCCACGCCGCTGCCCAGGAAGGCGCCGGCCAGGTTCATCACCGCGGCCATCGCCAGCGCCGCCCGGGGGGTGAGCGCCCGGGTGGAGACCGAGGTGGCGATCGCGTTCGCCGAGTCGTGGAAGCCGTTGGTGTACGTGAAGAAGAACGCAACGCCGACGACGGCGATGAGTGCTGCCATGTCCACGGGGGTCAGGACTCCTTGACGGCGATGGTCTCCACCGTGTTGGCGACGTGCTCGAACGCGTCCGCCGCCTCCTCAAGGACGTCCACGACCTGCTTGAGCTTGAGGACCTCGATGGCGTCGTACTGACCGGAGAACAGGTGGGCGAGCAGCTTGCGGTGGATCTGGTCGGCCTGGTTCTCCAGGCGGTTGACCTCGATCCAGTACTCGGTGAGGTTGGACATGCTGCGCAGGTTCGGCATCGCCGCGGCGGTGAGTTCCGCGGCGCGCGCCAGCACCTCGATCTGCTGCTCGACGCCCTTCGGCAGGGTCTGGATGTCGTAGAGGACGACCAGGTCGACGGCCTCCTCCATGAAGTCCATGATGTCGTCCAGCGACGAGGCGAGGCTGTAGATGTCCTCGCGGTCGAAGGGCGTGATGAAGGACGAGTTCAGCTGGTGGAAGACGGCATGGGTGGTGTCGTCCCCGGCGTGCTCGGCGGCGCGCATGCGCTCGACGATCTCCGCACGGGCCGACACGTCCGATCCAAGCAGCTCCAGAAGGAGCTTCGATCCGACGACGAGGTTCTCCGCCGCGGCGGCGAACATGTCGTAGAAGCTCGTCTCCTTCGGGGTCAGGCTAAAACGCACGGAAATCTCCGATGTGCGGGGTAGGGACTGAACGATGCTAGGTGCAACCGAGCGCAATCACGCAAACGGGGTGCCGGGCAAGGAGCCGGAGCCTCCCCTTCCGTTCGGCTGCCGCACCGGCTGCCCGGGTGCGCCACCACCTGTGGACGCGGGTCACCAGTCTGACGGAACCTCGCCCGGATTGTCCCCGTCGTGCGCGCCCGGGAACGGGGCGCCGCTCAGACGGGTGAACCGCCGGGCGACCCCCGCCCGGGCCCCGCGGCACCCGCCGGGCCGCCCGTCGGAACACCACGGAGGGCCCCGGTGTTGGACACTTGTGGCCGACGCAGCCACCAGGCACTGAGACGAAGGCGGGGCCGATGACCACGACGCAAGCGCGCACCGAGCCGGAGCACGCGCAGGGGACCGACCCGCACGCCGGCCACGCTCCGGCGGGGCACCACGGCCCGCACGGCTACAGCGCGCAGAAGGACGCCCACCTCAAGCGGCTGCGCCGGATCGAGGGCCAGATCCGCGGCCTCCAGCGCATGGTCGACGAGGACGTCTACTGCATCGACGTGCTCACCCAGGTCTCGGCCAGCACCAAGGCGCTGCAGTCCTTCGCGCTCTCCCTGCTGGAGGAGCACCTGCGGCACTGCGTCGCCGCGGCCGCCGAGCAGGGCGGCAGCGAGCTGGACGCCAAGGTGGCGGAGGCCACCGCCGCGATCAGCCGGCTGCTGCGCAGCTGACCCGACGGGCCGTCCGCCGCTCCGGGGCGCCTCGCTCCCGGAACGGCGGACGGCCCGCGTCGCTCCCGAGCCCGCTAGCCGTCGGCCTCCCGGTCGGCCTGGCCGGGTTCGGTCCGGTCCAGCAGCACCTCGTCGATCCGCTCGGTCGGCAGCCGGTCGTCGGAGCTGGCCGTCGCGGCGATCATCAGTTCGCCGGCCAGATCGATCTCGTCGAGGGCCGCGTCGTCGTGGCCGCCGCTGCGGCCGCCCGTGGACGACACCACCTGCACCACCCCTTCAGTGCCTCGCCAGCCCGGGCGGCAGCCACCCGGAGTCCAGCCTAGGCACTTCGGGGCCCGTCCACATGGCACGGACGGGCCATCTCGGCGCCGCCGAAACGGGTGGCCGCCGCTCCCCGGACGGCCACCCGCCCCGGCGGCACCCCGTCTCGCCCCGGCGCCGGAGCGCTGCCCCGGCCGCCCAGGGCGTGTCGGACCAGCCCTACTTCGGGCTCTCCGTGGGCTTCATCCGGTAGATGTCCGAGGCCGAGGGCTCGGCCGCCTCCACCGGCTTCCCGAAGTCCGACAGCGAGGTCGTCGACGTCACCTTCACCTGGTCCTTGGGCTCCTTCGACCCGGCCACCCCGGCGAAGGTGAACACCTCGACCACCTTGCGCAGCCGGCCCTGGTCGTCCAGCCAGGCGTCGTACGGGACCTCCTTGACGGTGAAGGTCTGCGCGCCCATCCGCAGACCGTCCCCGCCCCTGCCGCCCGTCGCATCGGCCGCCTTGGCCAGGTCCAGGGTGCCCCTGAAGTGGTGCAGCGGGACCCCGTCGACGGTCTCGGTGCCCACCGCCTCCGCCTTCTGCGCCCCGCGCAGCGCCCCCGCCGCCGAGGCCGGGTCGGTGGCGCCGCTGCTGACCAGGTTGCCGTCCGGCAGCTGGCGCACGTCCAGCTTGACCCACTTGCCCGCGGGGACCTTGGCGCCGCTGTTCTGGAGGTAGACGGTGCCCGGCAGGACCACCTCGACGATCTTCCCGGTGGTCGCCGCGCCCGGCGGCACCTGGACCTCCAGCCGGCCGATCCGCTTGACGTAGTCGTAGCCACCGGTGCCGCTGAACGAGGCCTTCTTCTCGGTGGACTCGGTGACCAGTTCGGTCGCGGCGCGCGCGGAGCCGGTGCGGCCGGTGATGTCGGCGGCGTTGCGCACCGCCGTCAGCGCGTCCGCGGCGAGCTGGTCGGGGGCGCCCGACTGCTGGTCGGAGGAGCCGTCGACGGAGCCGCCGGAGCAGCCGGCGGCCCCCGCCACCAGGGCGGCGGCGAGCAGGGTGGCCCCGGCCGCCGAGCGCAGGTGCGGACCCGGACGGCGTGCCGACCGTCCGGTGCGGTGCTGGTCGGTCATCTTCATCCTCGCGACAACCCCCTCGGGCCCGACAGCCCCGCCGGCCACCACCGGGTGGGCAGAGCTCTTTCCGGGCAAACGAGTTGGGGCGCAAAGGGTTACGGGGGCCGGTGTGGTGGGAGCGTCGCGCCGGACCCGCCCGGCGCGTTACCGTGAACCACGTGCACAGTGAGCTGCCGGCGACGCCCGGCACCGCCCGGATGCCCGAACACCGCCTCGTGGTCAGCGAGCGCGGATCCTTCGCCTTCGCGACCTGCAGCTGCGGCTGGTACTCCCCGGCCCGCCGCTCGCGCGACCTGGTCCGCCGCGAAGGAGCCGAGCACCTCGCCGAGAGCGGTGCCGAGCCGGACTGATCCCACCGGGGCCGGGGCCAGCTCCATAGGCCATGGCCCCGAGGCGGCGTCAGGCCGCAAGGCCGGGGCCGACCGCGAGGCGCGGTCAGGCCGCGAGGTCGGACTCCGGCGGCTGCTCCCCGGCCCGTACCGCCCCGCGCCCACGGCGACGACCGCGCGGGCCGGCCCCGCCGCGGGCCGCGCCGCCGCGCTCGGGCGCCCGGATCAGCGGGGCGACCGCCGTCCTGCTCAGCGCGTGGCAGAACGGCACCAGCACCGCCATCGCGATCGGCGCCAGCAGCAGCACCACGGCGACGGCCAGCGCGAAGCCGCCGATCACGTCGGTGGGGTAGTGGACGCCCATGAACATCCGGCAGAAGCCCTGGAGCACCGCCAGCCCGCCGGCGATCCAGCCCAGCCGGCGGTTCACCAGGAACAGCGCCACCGCGACGCCCATGGTCATGGTCGAGTGGTCGCTGACGAAGGAGTGGGTGCCGGCCTTGCCGTCCACCAGCACCAGCAGCCCGGGATGGTCGA
Source organism: Kitasatospora sp. NPDC005856 (assembly GCF_040629945.1). NCBI lineage: Bacteria > Bacillati > Actinomycetota > Actinomycetes > Kitasatosporales > Streptomycetaceae > Kitasatospora > Kitasatospora sp. NPDC005856. The sequence goes on from NZ_JBEXWT010000115.1 coordinate 14,600, forward strand.
CGAAGGGACGCGGGCGGTTCACGATCGCGGCGATCGGCAGGTTGGCCAGTTCGGCGACGGCCACCGAGAGCGGCACCCAGAGCAGCCCGGCCATCGCCACCGGCGCGTCCGCACGGCGTCGGGCCTGGAGCCAGGCCACCAGGCCGAGCATGGCCAGGCCGATCAGGATGCCGTACTCGCCGATCCACGAGACCAGGTGGTCCAGCCACTGCGGGGAGCGCTTGGCCAGACCGTTGACGGCGTAGAGCAGGTCGAGGTCGGGGTTGGTCGTGTCGGCAAGCGGCGTCGACACGCCGCACCTCCTTCTGGTCCGCTGCACCTGTACGTTCCCACCGGGGCCCGCCCGGCGCCGAAAGCTGACGAGGGGCCACCGGACCCAACGTCATCGCCGGGACACAGCGTTCCACGGAAACGCGCGGTTATGGAAACTTGACTCAGCGTCCACAGCGCGCACACAGCTCCCCGCCGTCCCGGCCCCACCGCACCTACCGTCCCGCCCCGGCGGGGGCCGGCCCGGTCGGCGCGGGCGGGGCGGCGACGGCCGACCGGACGGGGGTCGCCGGGGCGCCGCCCTGGGGGACGCCCTGGCTGCCGCCCTGGTTCCCCGCGGGGGCGGTGGCCTCCGTCCCGCCCGGGCGGGACGGAGCGTTGACCGCGCCGTCGTCGTTGCGGGTCGGCAGCGCCTGGGCCCCGTCCGAGGTGACCCGGGTCGCGCCGATGTACTCCCTGGTGTCGATCTTGTCGTAGCGGATCACCGCACCGGTGTGCGGCGCGTTGATCATGTACCCGCCGCCGACGTAGATCCCGACGTGGTGGATGCTCCGCGGATCGCTCAGGTCCGTCGCCCAGAACACCAGGTCGCCCGGCCGCAGCTGGTCGCGCGACGGATGCGGACCGGCGTACCACTGGTCGTTGGCCACCCGGGGCAGGGTGATGCCCACGCTGGCGAACGCGGCCTGGGTCAGGCCCGAGCAGTCGAACCGCCCGTTCTGCGAGGGCAGGCCCTCCCCGCCCCACAGGTACGGGGTGCCGAGCTTGGTCTGCGCGAAGTAGATCGCGGCCGACGACTGCGGGGACACCTCCAGCGGCGCGGTCGGCGAGGCCGGCGCGGTGAAGCTGCGGGCCATCGCCTGGATGTTCCGCACGTAGCCCTGGGTTTCCTTGTACGGCGGGATCCCGCTGTACTTCTCCACCGCGCCCTCGCCGGCGTTGTACGCGGCGAGCAGGTTGGCCTGCGGGTCGCCCGGGACCTTCGCGACCCGCCTGGCGATCGCGCAGTCGTACGTCGCCGCCGAGGCGATCGCGTCCAGCGGGTCCCAGACGTCCGCCCTGCCGTCCCCGCTGCCGTCGGTGGCGTAATCGGGCCAGGTGGTCGGCATGAACTGCGCCATTCCCTGCGCCCCGACCCCGGAGCGCGCCTTGGGGTCGAAACCGCTCTCCTGGTACAGCTGCGCCGCGAGCATCGGCGGGGAGATCTGGGGGCAGAGCGAGCCCCACTTCTGGATCGGGTCCTGGTAGGCCGCGGGGACCGTCCCGGGGGAGAGGGCGGAACGATTCGCCGACTGTTGCGGCGTCCCACTCGCCGCATAAGTCCCCATCGTCACCAGCCCGATGAACCCGAACGCGGCAACTCCCGCAGCGGCGGCGGCCGTACCGGCCTTCCGGAGTACCATCAGCACCATCCCGACGAATCGTCAGTCGAAGTGTCCCGGAAGGCGTTGCTCACCGCAATCATCAGAGATACGAACAGTGAGCGCTATCCTTCGTACGGTGTACATCCTCGCGTACGTGGCCGATGCCTCACGACCAATTCGCGAGAAGTAGCCAAGTCGACATCAGATCTGGCCAAGAATAGGTACCGACCCTTCGCGCGGGCCGGGTCCGGGCCCTTGAATTTGCCTGATCGGGCGGTGAGATGGATATGAACCTGAGCAGCGTGCACACCAATGCGGTCGGCCACCTGGCCGAGGACCCCCCCAAGAAGCCGAACATCGACACCATCATCGGCGGAATCGCCCCGGACTGGGGGCCGTTCGCGACCCTCGGGTCGGAGGCGCGGGTGATGGTCGAGGTCATCATGGCCGTCGCCATCCTCGTCTGCCTCGGCATCGCGGTCTGGGGCGCGGCCAAGCAGCGGATCGGTGCGACCGCGATGCGCGACAGCTTCGGCGCCGAACAGGGCAAGGGGCTGATCGTCGCCGGACTGACCGGCGTGTTCATCATCGGATCACTGGGCACCCTGTTCACCATTGTCTACGGCATGGCGATCTGACGATCGGACAGCAGTAGCCGTCCGACCGGCCTGAGACCGGGTCCCCGTCCGGACCCCCTCCGGCAGCCGATCCGCCAGGAATCCACCCCCGTTCCCACCCTCCGCCCGCGCCCGCCCCGGCCGGAGGGCCCCCGGAGCCGCCCCGGCTCCCCGCACCAGGAGGGCCGCCGTGCCGTTGTCCGACGACCAGCCGCGCACCCGTACGCGCCTGCCGGTCGGCGAACAGTCCTCCCTCCCGTCGAACCACCGTCAGTCCCGCCCGCTGCGCGCCCTGGTGGCCGTCCTGGCGGTCGTCACCCTGCTCGTGGTGGCCATCGCCATCGCCAACCGCGTCACACCCGGCACGGGATCCGGGAACGACGGCTCCTCCGCCGACCGCGCCGGCGCCGCCGCCGGGTCCGGGGCCGGCCCCGCGCCCAGCGGCGACCAACCCGTCGACACCACCGTCAACGGCATCCCGACCGGCTACCCGCACACCGAACCGGGCGCCCAGTCCGCCGCCACCAACTACGCGGTGGCGATCGGCTCCGCGGACATGTTCCGCACCGACAGCCGCCACGGCATCATCGCCACCATCGCCGACCCGGGCGCCCTGGCCGGGCTCCAGAGCCGGCTGGACCAGGGCTTCGGCGGCGACACCGCCACCCGCTACGGCCTCGACGCCCAGGGCCGCGCGCCCAAGGGCCTCACCTTCGTCAGCCGCACCGTCCCGGTCGGCACCAAGTCGACGGGCTACAGCGAGGGCGACGCCAAGGTCGAGGTGTGGTGCACCGGCCTCACCGGCCTCGCCGGCGAGCGCTCCGTCCAGCCGGTGACCACCAACTGGTTCACCCTCACACTCTCGCTGCACTGGACGGGCAGCGACTGGAAGCTCACCGACTTCACCAGCAGGCAGGGCCCCGCGCCGGTGCCCGCAGACCAGCAGGCCGCCACCGCCGATGAGATCACCGGCGCCGTCCAGCAGTTCGGGGGGTTCCGCTTTGCGCGTTGACCAGACCTCACGCCGTTCCGGCGCACGACGCCGTGTGGGCACCCTCGTCGGTGTGCTGGCCACCTTGCAGGTGGCGGCGCTGTCGGCGGCCCAGCGGGTGTTCGCCGAGCCTTCGCCGACAGCGACGCCCAGCGGCACCGCCGCCACCAACTGCCCTGACCTGCCGATCTCAGGGAACGGCATTCTCTGTGTGGACAAGCCTGGTGGCTCCCTCCCCGGGGCCAACACCGTCGGGACGGTGACCGATCCCCTCGGGGCGTTGGCCAAGAGCTGTGCGCAGGCCGCGGCGTGGGTGGTGCGGAAGCTGTCGGGGGCGATCGACGGAACGACGCAGGTGGACTTCACCAATGGGTCGTTCCTGCAGCAGTACGCCGTGGTGTTCGCCGTGTCGACGGTGATCACACTGGTGCTGTGGCTGCTGGCGGTGGCGAAGCGGGCGGTGCGGGGGGCGCCGCTGACGACGGCGTTCTCGGAGGCGATCGGCTTCCTGTGGCTGACGGTGGTGGCGTCCGCGTTCACGCCGTTGATCCTGTTCACCGTGGTGAGCGTGACGGACGGGCTGACCAAGGCGATAGCGGTCGGGACGAAGACGGACACCGGGTCGTACCTGGGAGGGTTCGCCGACACGCTGGAGAAGGGCGATGTGGGCGGCGGTCCGCTGATCCTGGTGATCGTGTCGCTGGTCGCGGTGCTGGCGGCGGCGGTGCTCTGGATCGAGCTGCTGATCCGGGCGGCGATGCTGTACGTCGGCGCGCTGCTGGGGACGGCGGTGTACGCGGGGCTGGTGGACCGGCAGCTGTGGAAGCACGTGCGGCGCTGGGCGGGCGTGATGCTGGCGGTGGACCTGGCGAAGCCGATCATCGTGGTCATCCTGGGGCTGGCGGGTGCGGTGGCGACCGGGTCCGGGGCCGACGACGACTTCGCCCGGGTGCTGTCCGGGCTGGCGATCCTGTTCCTGTCGATCTTCGCGAGTGCCGCGGTCTACCGCTTCGTGCCGGGCTTCGGCGACGAGCTGTTGAACATGCGCGGGGCCCGGGCCAACGCCGTGCAGGCCGGTTCGGCGATGATCAACGGCACCGCGAACCTGATGAAGCAGGGCATCACCACCCACGGCGACCGCGGTCCGCAGGCGGCCGGCACGGGTGGCGGCGGGGCGGGCGGCGGTTCGGTCGCTCCGGGCATCGCCGCCCACGCCGGCCGGACGCCGGCTCCGCCGCCGCAGGCCGGGCCGCCGCAGGCCCCGGTTCCGATCCGCGACAGCAATCCAGCGAAGGGAGGGTGACGGGTAAGTGAGCAGTGAACCGCTCGGCCAGTACGGAACCCAGTACGCCCAGCCGTACGTGCACCAGCGCCGCACCTACCTGATCGGCAAGGCCCGCCCGAACGCGCCGATCGGCCGGAACCGTGAGTCCGGCGAGATCGTGCTGATCATCTTCGGGGCCTTCCTCGGCATGCTCTGGGGCCTGCTGATGCCGATCCTGCCGCTGCGGATCGGCGGTCTGGTCGGTCTGCCGGCGCTCGCCATCGCGGCGGTGTACGTGCCGTACCGCAAGCGGACGTTCTACAAGTGGGTGGAGATCAACCGCACCTACCGCCGGACGGTCCGCAGCGGGCGGGCGGTGTGGCGTTCGGACGTGATGGACGCCGGCACCCGGCTGGACGGCCGGGAGGTGGAGGTCGGCCCGCCGCCCGGGGTGGGGCGGCTGCGCTGGCTGACGGCGCCGTTCGGGCCGGACGAGGTCGGGGTGCTGATGCACCTGGAGCGGCGCACGGTGACGGCCGCGATCGAGATCGAGGGCCCTGGCGTCGGCCTGCGCGACTCGGAGGACCAGGAGGCCCTGGTCGACCGGTTCGGGACGCTGCTGAAGCACGTCGCCAACGGGGACGGCTTCGTGACCCGGCTGCAGATCCTGGCCCGGACACTGCCGGCCGATCCGGACGCGCACGCCAAGGACGTCGAGCGGCGCGGTGACCCGTCCGCGCCGCGCTGGCTGCAGGACTCGTACGACCAGCTCCAGTCGATGGTGTCGACCTCCTCGGAGCAGCACCGGGCGTACCTGGTGGCCTGCATGCACTACACCCGTGACCTGGCGGCGGAGGCGCACGCGATGGGCCGGACGGCCACCGGGCGGCGGGCGCGGGACGACGAGGGGCTGGCGGCCGTGATGGCGCGCGAGCTGACCGACATCTGCGCCCGGCTGGCCGAGGCGGACATCCGGGTGCGCCAGCCGCTGGGCCAGGCCCGGCTGTCCTCGCTGCTGCACTCGATGTACGACCCGGACCACCCGATCGACCACATCCAGGCGATGTCCCGGCGCAACGCCTGGCCGGCCGAGCTGGACGCGACCCACCCGCAGTACCTGCAGGCGAAGACCCGCGAGTCGGCGACCCGGGAGCCGTGGTGCCACGCCACCGCGTGGGTCAAGGAGTGGCCGCTCACCCCGGTGGGCGTCAACTTCCTGGCGCCGCTGCTCGTGCACACCCCGGACGTGATCCGGACGGTGGCGGTGACGATGGACCTGGAGCCCACCGACGTCGCGATCGAGCGGATGCTGACGGAGAAGACCAACGACGAGGCCGAGGCCAGCCGCGCGGCCAAGATGAACCGCACGGTCGACCCGCGCGACCTGGCCCACACCGGCCGGGTGGACCAGCGCGGCGACGACCTGGCCTCCGGCGCGGCCGGGGTGAACCTGGTCGGCTACATCACGGTCTCCTCGCGCAACCCCGACGCGCTGGCCCGCGACAAGCGGACCATCCGGGCCTCGGCCGGCAAGAGCTACCTCAAGCTGGAGTGGTGCGACCGCGAGCACCACCGGGCCTTCGTCAACACCCTCCCGTTCGCCACCGGCATCCGCCGCTGAGCACCCCCGTACGCCCGCGTGGGCGGGCGTACGCCCGCGCAAGCCCGTAGGCCCGGCCACGTCCGCGCCAGTCCGTCCCCGTCCACCGCTGACCAGTCAGGAGGCCGCCCATGGCGATCGGCAACCTCACCGATGCGTTCACCAGCCTGATGTTCGGCAAGGTGGAGACCACCCGCCTGCCGGTGCGCACCTCCACCGGCCAGGCGCAGGCCGTCTACCTGCCGACGGCCGCGCCCGGGCTGGGCGACTCCGGCGTGATCATCGGCCGCGAGGTGTACAGCGGCAAGGGGTACGTGTACGACCCGTTCCAGCTGTACGGACAGCAGCTGCCCGCCCCGCACTGGCTGGTGCTCGGCGAGTCCGGCAACGGCAAGTCGGCGCTGGAGAAGACGTACGTGCTGCGGCAGCTGAGGTTCCGTGACCGCCAGGTCGTGGTGCTGGACGCGCAGGGCGAGGACGGCGTGGGTGAGTGGAACCTGATCGCCGACGCACTGGGCATAAAGTCGATCCGGTTGGATCCGATGGCGGCCCGGGACGGCGGGGTGAAGCTCAACCCGCTGGACCCGGCGATCACCCAGACCGGCCAGCTGTCGCTGCTGCGCACCATCGTCGAGGTGGCGATGGGGCGCGGGCTGGAGGAGCGGGCCGGCTTCGCGCTGAAGGCCGCGCACGCCCACGTGGTGGCCTCGGTGAAGGACCGCCAGCCGGTGCTGGACGACATCATCGACACCCTGCGCAACCCCGACCTGTCCTCGGTGGAGTCGCTGGGCGTGGCGGTGGACGAGGTGCAGTCCTGGGGCCTGGACGTGGCGCTGGTGCTGGACCGGCTGGTCGACGGTGACCTGCGCGGCATGTTCGACGGGTCGACCACCGAGGGCATCGACCTGGACGCGCCGCTGATCGTCTTCGACCTCTCGCACATCGACCGCAACTCGATCGCGATGCCGATCCTGATGGCGATCGTCGGGGTGTGGCTGGAGCACACCTGGATCCGGCCGGACCGGAAGAAGCGCATCTTCCTGGTCGAGGAGGCCTGGCACATCATCAACAGCCCCTTCGTGGCGCAGCTGTTCCAGCGGCTGCTGAAGTTCGGCCGCCGGCTCGGCCTGTCCTTCGTCGCGGTGGTGCACCACCTGTCCGACGTGGTGGACGGCGCGGCCGCCAAGGAGGCCTCGGCGATCCTGAAGATGGCCTCCACCCGGACGATCTACATGCAGAAGGCCGAGGAGGCGCGGGCCACCGGCCGGGTGCTGGGCCTGCCGCGCTGGGCGGTGGAGATCATCCCCACCCTGTCGCCGGGCATCGCGGTCTGGGACGTCAACGGCAACGTGCAGGTGGTCAAGCACATCATCACCGAGGCCGAGCGTCCGCTGGTCTACACCGACCGTGCGATGACCGAGGACGCGGTGGCCGAACGGGTGCGTGCGGAACGGCAGTTGGCGAGCGAACCGGGCGTCTGAGCGGCCCTTCGGGGGCCGCTCTCCGCAGACTCCGCACCCGGCGGCCGGCGATGGTTCGTCAGTAGGTAATCCTCTCGTTACGTCGGACGTCCTGACAGCTACGCGCGTTGACCTTAGGCTTCGCAGTCGCAACACATGCCCGAACGCCGATGCTGTCCGCAGCCGGTACTCCTTCCAAGGTGCAGGGGAACCCTTCATGCTCACCGTCAGATCCCGACGGACGGCGCTCGCCGTCGTCGCCGCCGCAGGTCTGTTCGGCACGGTGGTCGCGCCGGCGGCCGCCCAGGCCGCCGACGCCACCGCCAAGCGCCACAAGACCGTCAACCTCCAGCTGCTGGCGATCAACGACTTCCACGGAAACCTGGAGCCCCCGGCGGGCTCGTCCGGCACGGTCAAGGAGATCGACCCGGCCACCGGCAAGGAGGTCGCCACCCCGGCCGGCGGCATCGAGTACCTGGCCACCGAGCTGCGCAAGGCGCGCATCCCGGCCGACGACTCGATCACCGTCGCGGCCGGCGACATCATCGGCGCCAGCCCGCTCACCTCGGCGCTCTTCCACGACGAGCCGACCATCGAGGCGATGGACAAGCTCGGCCTGGACGTCACCTCCGTGGGCAACCACGAGTTCGACGAGGGCGCGCAGGAGCTGCGGCGCGTGCAGGAGGGCGGCTGCCACCCGACCGACGGCTGCTACGAGCCCGGCCGCACCTTCAAGGGCGCCAACTTCAACTACCTGTCGGCCAACGTCACGGACGAGAAGACCGGCAAGCCGCTGCTGGCCCCGTACTGGATCACCAGGTCCCAGGGCGTGAAGGTCGGCTTCATCGGCGTCACCCTGGAGGGCACGCCGAACATCGTGACCGCCGAGGGCGTCAAGGGCCTGAAGTTCGCCAACGAGGTCACCACGATCAACAAGTACGCCGCCGAGCTCAAGGCCAAGGGCGTCAACTCGATCGTCGCGCTGATCCACGAGGGCGGCTACCCGGCCAGCACCGTCTACAACTACGACTGCGGTGCGGCCGGCCAGGGCATCTCCGGCCCGATCGTCGACATCGCCAAGAAGATCGACCCGGCGGTCGGCGCCATCGTCACCGGCCACACCCACAACGCGTACGCGTGCAGCATCCCCGACCCCGACGGCGTCCCGCGTTCGGTGACCAGTGCCGCCTCCTTCGGCCGGCTCTTCACCGAGATCGACATGAAGCTGGACAAGACCACCGGTGAGATCGTGCGTCCCACGGTCAAGGCCGAGAACCACGTGGTGCGCCGCACCGTCGAGAAGGCGCCCGACATGACGGCGCTGATCGACCACTACTCCAAGCTGGCCGCCCCGATCGCCAACCGCCCGGTCGGCTACATCGCCTCGGACATCAACGGCCGCGGCAACAGCGACCTGGAGAAGCCGCTCGGTGACGTGATCGCCGACGCGCAGCTCGCCGGGCTCGCCCCGGCCGACAAGGGCGGCGCGCAGGTCGCCTTCATGAACCCCGGCGGGATCCGTTCCGACCTGGTCCACAAGGCCTCGGGCGGCGAGGGCGACGGCGTGGTGACCTACGGCGAGGCGTTCACCGTCCAGCCGTTCACCAACATGATGCAGGTCAAGACGCTGACCGGCGCCCAGCTGATCCAGCTGCTCCAGCAGCAGGTGAGCGGCTCCAACGCCGCCGCGCCGAAGGTCCTCCAGGTGTCCTCGAACCTGCACTACACCCTGGACATGCGCAAGACCGGCGCGGACCGGGTGGTCCTGGACTCGATCCGGCTGAACGGCGCCCCGGTCGACCCGGCCGCCACCTACCGGGTCGCGGCCAACGAGTTCCTGGCCGGCGGCGGCGACGGCTTCCCGGCCTTCGCGGCCGGCACCGACAAGCTGGTCGGCGCCTCGGACCTGGACGTCTTCACGGCCTACCTGGGCGCCCACAGCTCGGCGAGCGCGCCGCTGAAGGCCCCGGCGCAGGACCGGATCAAGGTCATCGGCCCGGGCAGCGACATCGACTGACCGTGAGCCGGCCCTAGATGAATGAGTCCGATCGCTGACCTGGCCGCGACCATGACGAAGGGTGCCCGTTGGTTGGTTTGTGAAGACGAACCTGGACACCCTTCTGAC
>NZ_JBEXWT010000116.1:0-23396 GCF_040629945.1 Kitasatospora sp. NPDC005856
CCGTGCGCGCCCCCCCCCCCCACGGGGGGTGCGGGGGGCCCGGCGCGCCCGGCCCCCGGGGGGGCGCCCCCCCGCCGGCGCCCCCCACCCCGATCGGGTGTGTGCTGCGAGGCCTCAGGCCGCGGCGGGGAGCTCGTCGAGGCCCTCGGAGACGAGCTTGGCGAGGCGGTCGAGCGCGTCGTCGGCGTTCTCGGCGTCGGAGGCGAGGATGACCTCGTCGCCGCCCTGGGCGCCCAGGGCGAGGAGGCCGAGCATGGAGGCGGCGTTGACCGGGTTGCCGCCGGGCTTGGCGATGGTGATCGGCACGCCGGTGGCCGTGACGGCCCGGACGAAGACGGAGGCGGGACGGGCGTGCAGGCCCTCGGCCCAACCGATGGTGACGCGGCGCTCAGCCATGAGACGTGCCTTTCCGGTGAAGCTGGTCACGGCCGTGCTCGGGGAGCGGGGGAAGCGGCCATGTTGTCTAGACCAGTGTTGCACGCAGGCGGCCCCTGGAAACCGCTGCGTTCAGGAGTTGTGATTGTTTCTTTTCGGGGCATAAACCCCGGCCGGCGGTCCTGTCCACCCTGCCGTGAGCACACGCCCGGCGCCATTCGGCCCACCTCCGGATAACCTGACGAATGTGGAAGACCCCGCGGTGGCGAACCCCGAGCAACCCGACTATCCGCAGCACTGGGAAGCGGACATCCTGCTGCGCGACGGAGGCACGGCCCGGATCCGGCCGATCACCCCCGCCGACGCCGGCCGACTCGTGGAGTTCTACGAGCAGGTGTCGGACCAGTCCAAGTACTTCCGCTTCTTCGCCCCCTATCCGCGGCTCTCCGACAAGGACGTCCGCCGCTTCACCCACCATGACTTCGTGAACCGGGTGGGCCTCGCGGTGGTGGTCCGGGACCGCTTCATCGCCACCGTTCGCTACGACCGGATCGACGCCGACGGCCGTCCCTCGGAGACCGGCACCGACGCCGAGGTGGCCTTCCTGGTGCAGGACGCCCACCAGGGCCGCGGCGTGGCCTCCGCCCTGCTGGAGCACATCGCGGCGGTCGCGCAGGAGCGCGGCATCCGCCGCTTCCAGGCCGAGGTGCTGCCGGAGAACCGGAAGATGGTGAAGGTCTTCACCGACGCCGGCTACACCCAGCACCGCAGCTTCGCCGACGGCGTGGTGCACCTGGAGTTCGACCTCGAACAGACCGACCGCTCGCTCGCCGTGATGCGCGCCCGCGAGCACCGCGCCGAGGCGCGCTCGGTGCAGCGGCTGCTCACCCCGCGCTCGGTGGCGGTGATCGGGGTCTCCCGCACCGCGCAGACCGTCGGCCGGGCCATCCTGCGCGACCTGCTGGGGGACGCCGCCCAGGCCGACCGTCCGCTGTACGCGGTGAACCGCAACGCCGCGCCCGGCACCGAGCTGGACGGTGTCCCGGTCCACCGTTCGATTCTGGACATTCCCGGACCGGTGGACCTCGCGGTGATCGCCGTCCCCGAGGGCGCCGTCCCGGCCGCCGTCGCCGAGTGCGGCGCTCACGGGGTGCAGGGCCTGGTGGTGCTCACCGCCGGCTACGCGGAGACCGGTCCGGAGGGCCGGGACCACCAGCGCGCGCTGGTCCGCCAGGCCCGCGCGGCCGGCATGCGGGTGATCGGCCCGAACGCCTTCGGCCTGATCAACACCGACCCGCAGCACCCGCTGAACGCCTCGCTCGCCCCGCGCCTGCCCGGCCGCGGCGGCTTCGGGATCTTCTGCCAGTCCGGCGCGATCGGCGTGGCCCTGCTGGAGGCCGCCCACAAGCGCGGCCTCGGCGTCTCCTCCTTCGCCTCGGTCGGCAACCGCGCCGACGTCTCCGGCAACGACTTCCTCCAGTACTGGGCGGAGGACGACGCCACCCAGGTGGTGCTGCTGTACCTGGAGTCCTTCGGCAACCCGCGCAAGTTCACCCGGATCGCCCGCCGACTGGCCGCCGTCAAGCCGGTCGTGGTGGTCAAGGGCGCCCGGCACACCGGCAGCCTGCCGCCCGGCCACGCCGTCCCCGCCACCGCCACCGGCCTGCGCGACGCCACCGTGGACGCGCTGTTCGAACAGGCGGGCGTCACCCGGGTGGCGACGATCACCGAGCTGTACGACACCGGCGAGCTGCTGGCCCAGCAGCCGCTGCCGCCGGGGGACCGGGTCGCGGTGGTCGGCAACTCCGACTCGCTCGGCCTGCTCACCTACGACGCCCTGCTGAGCGCGGGCCTGCGCCCGTGCACCCCCGTCGACCTCACCACCGCCGCGACCGGCGAGAACTTCCGGATCGCCCTGGACGTCGCGCTCGCCGACCCGGCCGTGGACGCGGTGATCGCCGTCGCCATCCCGCCGATCGGCACCTCCGCGCACGCCTTCATGGGCGGCCGGCTGACCGGTGAGGACGACCCGGCGATGGGCTCGGACGACCCGGAGATCGCCGCCGCCCTGCTCGAGGCGGGCCTGCGGGCCCGGGAGCTGGGCAAGCCGCTGCTGCTCACCCACCTGGCGCTGACCGACCTGCCGACCCGGCTGCGCCCCGGCGGCATCCCCGCCTACGCGGCGCCCGAGCGGGCCGTGCACGCCCTCGCCCACGCCGTGCACTACGCGCAGTGGCGCCGCCGCACGGCCGTGGCGGAGGAGACGGCGCGCGTCCCCGAGCTGGACCGGATCGACGAGCCCGGCGCCCGCCGGCTGGTGGAGACGGCCCTGAGCACCCGGGCCGCCGCCCGCCCGTCGCCCACCACCACCCTTGATCGAGGCGCTACGCGCCGCTCCCTCTTGATGCGCACCCAGCCCGGCGGCGCCCGGATCACCCTGCCCGACGCCGGGGCCCGCGAACTGCTGGCCCGCTACGGCATCGACGTCTCGCCGACGCTGCCCACCCCGGACGAGGAGTCGGCCGCAGCGGCGGCCGACTCGCTCGGCTACCCGGTGGCACTCAAGGCGACCGCCCCGCACCTGCGCCACCGCCCCGACCTGGGCAGCGTCCGGCTGGACCTGACCGACGAGGCGGGACTGCGCCGCGCCCACCGCGAGCTGGACACGCTGCTCGGCGGCGCCGCGCAGGCCGAGCTGGTGGTCCAGCGGATGGCGCCGCGAGGGGTGGACACGGTGATCGCCGCCTCGGTGGACCCGGCGGTCGGCGCGATCCTCTCCTTCGGTCTGGCCGGTGCGCCGGCCGAACTGCTGGGCGACACGGCGCACCGCCTGGTCCCGGCCACCGACCAGGACGTCGCCGGGCTGATCCGGGAGGTCCGGGCGGCGCCGCTGCTGTTCGGCTGGCGCGGCGCCGAGGCGGTGGACACCGGCGCGCTGGAGGAGCTGCTGCTGCGGGTGTCACAGCTGGTGGACGACGTGCCGGAGATCGCCTCGGTGGATCTCGAACCGGTGGTCGTGGCCCCGCACGGACTGGCGATCCTGGGGGCGCGGGTGCGGGTGGCACCCCTGCCGGTCCGCAGCGATCTGGGCCCGCGCGCGATGAGCACGCTGTAACCTTCCTTGGTTGCGCCCTGCCCGGGCGCTGTTGTCCGAAGCTCGGCGCCGTGCCGCCCGCTTCGTCGGCGGACCATGCCAGGATGGAGATATGGCGAAGACCGGTACCACCACCACTCAGGACCTGCGCTCGGCGATCGAGCGCAGCGGCTACTACCCGGCCCTGGTGTCCGAGGCGGTCGAGTCCGCGGTGGGCCCGGAGCCGATCAGCTCCTACCTGGTGCACCAGGAGACGACGTTCGACGCCAACGAGGTGCGCCGGCACGTGACGGTGCTGGTGCTCACCCCGACCCGCTTCGTGGTGAGCCACACCGACGAGCAGTCCGGGGCCGAGGGCAGCCCGGCGGTGCCGTTCGCGACGACGTCGACGGAGAGCGTCCGGCTGGACCGGATCGGCTCGGTCGTGCTGAGCCGGATGGTGGCGAACCCGGAGACGTACACCCCGGGCACCCTGCCGCGCGAGGTGGTGCTGACGATCGGCTGGGGCGCGGTGCAGCGCCTGGACCTGGAACCGGCCGGCTGCTCGGACCCGAACTGCGAGGCGGACCACGGCTACACCGGCTCGGCCACGGCCGACGACCTCTCCCTTCGGGTGAGCGAGGCCGGCGACGGCCCGGAGACGGTGGCGCAGGCGCTGGTGTTCGCCCGGGCGCTGTCCGACGCGACGATCAGCAACGGCCCGCGGGTCTGACCTCCGCCGCATCCGACCGCCCGCACCGCTACGAATCCGGTTCCATGTCCTTCGTTCCTGCCGACGGCTACGACGCCTTCGAGATCCTTGACCCGGCCACGGCCCCCGCGCCCCCGTACGGCGGTGGCTCGCTGTGCGACCTGCTGCCCTCGGTGGCGGCGGGGCTGGGCGTCCCCGGGTTCACCGCGACGCTCCCGATCGCCCCGGCGGACCGGGTGGTGGTGTTCCTGGTGGACGGCCTGGGCTGGGAGCTGCTGCTGCGCCACCCCGAGTACGCGCCGTTCCTGTCCTCGTTGGTCGGGAGTTCGTTGGGGGGCAGCGGCCGTCCGCTGACGGCGGGCTTCCCGTCCACCACGGCGACCTCGCTGGCCTCGGTCGGTACCGGTACGCCGCCGGGCCTGCACGGCCTGGCCGGGTACACGGTGGCGGTGCCGGGCGCCGGCTACCTGATGAACCAGCTGCGCTGGCAGCCGCCGACCGAGCCGCACGCCTGGCAGCCGTACCCGACGGTCTTCGAGCGCACCCACCAGGCCGGGGTGGCGACCGCGCAGGTCTCGTCCCCGCTGTTCGCCCAGACCCCGCTGACCAGGGTGGCGCTGTCCGGCGGCACCTTCCTCGGCCGCACCACGGGCGAGGAGCGGATGGACCTGGCGGCCTCCTGGCTGGCCGAGCACGACCGGGCGCTGGTGTACACCTACGTCAGCGAGCTGGACGGCGCCGGCCACCGCTTCGGGGTGGACTCGGACGAGTGGCGGATGACGCTGGACGCGGTGGACCGGCTGGCCCGCCGGCTGGCCGCGCAGCTGCCGCCGCGCTCGGCGATGTACGTGACGGCCGACCACGGCATGATCGACATCGCGCCGGAGGACCGGATCGACTTCGACGAGGACTGGGAGCTGGGCGCCGGCGTCGCCCTGCTCGGCGGCGAGGGCCGGGCCCGGCACGTGTACGCGGTGCCGGGTGCGGCGGCCGACGTGCACGCGGTCTGGAGCGAGGTGCTGGGCGACCGGATGTGGGTGGCCACCCGGGACCAGGCGATCGAGGCGGGCTGGTTCGGCCCGACGGTGGACGAGCGGGTGTACGCCCGGATCGGCGACGTGGTGGCCGCGGCGCGCGACGACATCGCGATCGTCGCCTCCCGCAACGAGCCCGGCGAGTCCGCGATGATCGGTCTGCACGGTTCGATGACCCCGGTCGAGCAGTTCGTGCCCCTGCTGGAAGTCCGCGGCTAGCCGGGCCCCATCGCTCACTTGACTTTTCTGTGCCCGAACTTCCTTGATTTGAAAGGCCTTTGCTCCACCCATGGCTGAACTGGTGTTCTTCTCGGGCACGATGGACTGCGGCAAGTCGACGCTGGCGCTGCAGATGGACCACAACCACACCGCGCGCGGCCGGCAGGGCGTGATCCTCACCCGTAACGACCGGGCGGGCGCGGCGACGATCTCCAGTCGGCTGGGCCTGCGCGCCGACGCGGTCGAGGTGACGGACGACTTCGACTTCCACGCGCACGTGGTGCACCGGCTGTCGGCCGGCGGCCGGGTGGACTACCTGATCTGCGACGAGGCGCAGTTCTTCGCCGCCGAACAGGTCGACCAGCTGGCCCGGGTGGTGGACGAACTGGACATCGACGTCTACACCTTCGGCATCACCACCGACTTCCGCACCCGGCTGTTCCCGGGCTCGCAGCGCCTGATCGAGCTGGCCGACCGGGTGGAGGTGCTCCAGGTCGAGGCGCTCTGCTGGTGCGGCGCGCGGGCCACCCACAACGCCCGGACGGTCGGCGGGGTGATGGTGGTCGAGGGCGCCCAGGTGGTGATCGGCGACATCTCGGTGGACCGGGACGAGGTCGGCTACGAGGTGCTGTGCCGCCGCCACCACCGCCGCCGGCTGACCGCCGCGACGGCGCGCGCCTCGGTGCTCTCCCCGGACGTGCTGCCCTTCGAGGAGCAGCAGGCCTGAGAGGTGAACCAGGCCTGAGAGGAGAACCAGGCCTGGGGGTGAACCAGGCCCGAGTGCGGCGCCGCCCCCGGGCGGCGGCGCCTCCTACGGAGTCACTTCCAGCACGGAGAAGTGCCCGCCCTGCGGGTCGGCGAGCCGGGCGGCGCGGCCGCGCGCGGTGTCGTGGGGTTCGACCAGGACCCGGCCGCCGAGCTCGACGGCGTGACGGGCGGTCAGCACGGCGTCCCGGACCACGAAGTGGGTGCGCCAGCGCGGCGGGTGGCCGCGCAGCTCGGCGCGGTGCCGAATGCCGGCGACCGGCCGCCCCCGCACCAGCAGCGTGGTCTCGTCCGCGGTGGAGCGGACCGGGCGGCCGAGCACGGTGGAGTAGAAGGCGGCGGCGCCCTCCGCGTCGGGGGTGAGCAGTTCGGCCCAGGCCGGGGCGCCCGGTTCGCGGCCGGCCTCCCGGCCGAGGTGCTCCTCGCCCTGCCAGAGGCCGAAGACCGCACCGGAGACGTCGGCGGCGATGGCCATCCGCCCGGCGCGCTCGGCCTGGAGCGGTCCGACGGCGACGGTCCCGCTGCACTCGCGGACCAGTTGGGCGGTGCGGTCGGCGTCGTCCACGGCGAAGTAGGTGGTCCACTGCACCGGGAAACCGGTGGCGGTGGAGACGCCGAGGCCGGCCACCGGCGCCCCGTCGAGCTCGGCCCGGACGTAGTCGCCGAGCTGCCCTGGCCCGGGCGTGTACGTCCAGCCGAGCAGGGCACCGTAGAAGGCGCGCGCTCCGGGCAGGTCGTCGGTCAGCAGGCTGACCCAGCAGGGCGTGCCCTGGGCCAGTCGGAGTTCCACCGCGGGCAATGCGGGCCTCCTCGTGGGTGGTTGGCGCACGGAAATCCTCGCGCGCGAGGGTGATGCTTCCACCCTGGCGGGCGCCCAACCCTCGGGCCGCGCGGAAAGTCCGGCAAAGACCCCACAAAGAGCGGTGGTTCGGGCGTGTCGCGACGGATTCCGTCGGATTCCGCCGGTCGGACCGCGGCGAGGGGTCGGATGCCCGGCCGCCGGGGCCGAGCTGCGCGACAATGGCCGCCATGACCACCACCTACAACGACGGTTCCCCGCTGATCTCCGTGGCCGAGCTGCGGGAGGCGCTGGCCTCCGCGCTGCCGCCGGTGCTGCTGGACGTGCGCTACCAGCTGGTCGGTGCCGCGCCGGGCGGCCCGAGCGCGGCCGAGGAGTACCGGGCCGGGCACCTGCCCGGCGCCCACTTCGTCGAGCTGGACCGGGACCTGGCCGCCCCGCCCGGCGCCCCCGGCCGGGGCGGTCGCCACCCGCTGCCGGACCCGGAGGAGTTCGGCGCGGCGATGCGCCGCTCCGGGGTGAGCGCGCGGCGTCCGGTCGTGGTGTACGACGGTGCGGCCTCGATGGCGGCGGCCCGGGCCTGGTGGCTGCTGCGCTGGGCCGGGCACCGGGACGTCCGGGTGCTGGACGGTGGGTTCGCGGCCTGGCAGGCGGCCGGGCTGCCGGTGTCGGCCGAGCTGCCGGAGCCCGAGGAGGGCGACTTCAAGCCGGTGCCGGGGCAGCTGCCGACGGTGGACGGGGACGGCGCCGCGGCCTGGGCGCGTGGCGGTCTGCTGCTGGACGCCCGGTCGGGGGAGCGCTACCGGGGTGAGAGCGAGCCGGTGGACCCGCGGGCCGGGCACATCCCGGGTGCGGTCTCGGCGCCGACGACCGGGAACGTGGGGCCGGACGGCCGCTTCCGGCCGGCCGCCGAGCTGGCCGCCCGCTTCCGGGCGCTGGGTGCGGGGGAGCGGGAGACCGCGGTGTACTGCGGTTCGGGTGTGACGGCGGCGCACCAGATCCTGGCGCTGGAGGTGGCGGGCCTGTCGGCCACGCTGTACCCGGGCTCGTGGAGCGAGTGGTCGAGCGACGATGCGCGCCCGGTGGCGGTCACCGAGCAGCCGGGCTGAGTCGGCGCCCGCTCTGCGACGAGGATTCCCGACGGGCACGAAGTGATGCGGGGCGCCGGCTCGGCCGGCGCCCCGCATCACTTCGCTGCTGCTGCTACTACTCCTGCTTCTTGCGCCGGCTGCCGAAGACGATCTCGTCCCAGCTGGGCACGGTGGCCCGGCGCCCGGGCCGGACGCCGTCCGCCTCGGCCTGCCGGTCGGTGGTGCCGACCAGGCGCTCGCGGTGCGGGGCGACGGCGCGCGGCATCAGGATGTCGGCGTAGGCCGAGCCCGCGCCGACCGCCGGGGCGGCGGCCGCGGCGGCCTCCTCGCTCTCCTCGGCGACCTCGGCGGACACCGGCTCGATCGGGGCGGGGGCGCCGACGGCGAGGTCGCCGCGGAAGGCGGGGACCACGTCGAGCAGGCTGGTCAGCGAGTCCCGGGACTCGGCGGTGGCCTCCCGCGACTCGCGGACCTCGCGGGCCGACATGATGCGGTCGGCCGAGGGCCGGTCGATCATCGGGCGGGGCGGCCGCTCGTGGGGGAGCCGCGCGATCCGCGGGATGAACGGGAAGACCGACTCCTCCTCGCGCTCGACGTTCTCGCCGATCAGCGCGCGGGCCTCGTCGTCGTTGGGCTGGACCAGGCGCCGGGGCGGGTCGTACGTCCAGGAGGCGCTGCGGCCCTCGCCGTCGGCCCGGTAGGAGAGGATGACCTCCCAGGTGCCGTCGTCGCGCCGCCAGGAATCCCAGCGCTCGGTCTCCTTCTCGGCGCCGCGCAGCGCGAGCCGCTCCGCGACGGCCTCGCCGAGCTGCGGGCCGGGGGACTCGCCGTTGCGGCGGATGGCGGTCTTGCGGGCGCGCTCGGCCATGAAGGCGCGCTCGGCGAGCACCGGGCCCTCGAAGCGGCGGACGCGGTCGACGGAGATCCCGGCGGCCTGGGCGACCTCCTCCGCGGAGGCACCGGCTCGTATCCGGGCCTGGATGTCCCGGGGCCGCAGGTGGCTCTCGACCTCGATCTCGATCTGGCCGAGGCGCGGCCGGTCGCCGCGGATGGCGGCTCGCAGCCGCTCGTCGATGGGAAGGGTGTACTCCGTGCTGTCGGCAGCCTTGAGCACCAGCCGTGTGCCGTCGTTGCTGACGGCCACAACCCGCAGTTCGGGCACGGTTACCTCCCGGGTGGTGCCTGCCGACGTCACCTGCGTCGCTGCTCCCGTACTGAGTGTGGCCTGCCCACTCGCGACTGGCCACAACCTTGCTGAGTTCCCCGGCGTGTCGGGCTTACGCCCGCGCGCGCCGCTGTGGCACGGTTGCCTTTTTGCCACGCCATCCGTCGACGTCGCGCCTGGGTGTCCCGGCCGTCCTCGCACGCGGAGTGTTCGCGACGATCCGGGACGGGCGTCGCCGTGCGTGCCCGTTCCGTGGCTCCTCGTCAAGCTACCGGTGTAGACGTAGTCGACAAGTCGACCCAAGGCTCGGGCTTTACGAACAGTACTCCATTCGTGGCATCCAAAGGGGCGGCTCGCCGCTCAAGTCTCCCGCGATTCACGGGAATCTCAAGAGCGCGCTCCCCCGATGGCGGACCACCGCCGGATGAACGGTGATCATCTTCACACAATCCGGGCGCGGAGAACCGCATTTTCGCCCCTTGTGTCCTTCTTTGGGCAAGATGGAGAGTCTTGTTCGAGGAAAAGTCGTATGGACCGAGGGATGTTGATGCCGGAGCGGAGCCCCGCCGAGGAGGGCGGAAAGGCCAAGGAGGAGCGCAGGCGCATCGATCTGAGTGTGGCTCAGGTCGCGGCGAGTGCGCTGGCCACGGTGGTGGGTGCGCTGCTGGCCTCCGAGCTGGGGGTGTACGGCACGATCCTGGGCGCCGCCGTGGTGAGCGTCGGGGCCACCACCGGCAGTGCGGTGTTCCAGCACCTCTTCAAGCGGACCGGCGAGCAGCTGCGCGAGGTGGTGGACCGGGGGCCGAACCAGGCCGCCAACACCCTGCGCCAGGTACCGGTGGAGAGCGAGTCGCCCGGGACGCGGGTGCAGCCGCCGGTGATCACCTCGGAGTGGAACGAGCCGCAGGTGGTGCGGGCGCGCCGGCGGTGGGGCTGGAAGTCGTACGCGGCGGTGTCCGGGCTGGTCTTCGTGCTGGCGATGACGCCGATCGTGGTGTTCGAACTGGCCACCGGGCAGCCGGTGTCGGCGACGGTCAAGGGCGAGTCCGGCAACGGCACGTCCTTCGGCGGCTCGGTGCAGCCCAAGTCCGACCGGCCGCAGGACGCCCCGGCGGACCGGCCCGCCCCGAGCGGCCGGCCGGGCCAGGACACCGCGCCGTCCGGCGGTGCCTCGGCCCCGGCGACCACCCGGCCGAGCCGTGAGCCGGGCGACACGCCGAGCACCGGCGCGGGGACGGCCTCGCCCTCGGCGGGCCCGAGCGCGACCCCGTCGGCCGGCTCCTCCCCGTCGGCGGGCGGCGGGAAGCCCGCCGGAGGGACGACCCCGCAGCCGCCGGCGCCGAGCGACGCCCCGGCGAAGGAGCCGGTGAAGGAACCGGCGAAGGCGCCGGTGGCCCCGCCGCCGGCCGACGGGACCGCCGCGACCTCCTGAGAGCGCGACCTCCTGGAACGCGACCTCGGGTACCGGCCCTACGCGCCCAGCACCCGGCGCAGGTAGTCGTTGCCGAACACCCGCTGCGGGTCGACCTCGTCGCGCAGCGCGGTGAAGTCGCCGAAGTGCGGGTAGACGCCGGCCAGGTACTCGGCGTCGCGGGTGTGCAGCTTGCCCCAGTGCGGCCGGCCCTGATGGGCGGTCATCAGCTGTTCGACGCCGGTGAAGTAGCCCTGGTCGGCGGTGCCCCGGTAGAGGTGGACGGCGATGTAGGCGCTGTCCCGGCCGGAGGCGGTGGAGAGCCAGAGGTCGTCGGCGGGGGCGAAGCGCACCTCGACCGGGAAGCTGACCTTCCAGTCGGAGCGCTCGATCATGGCCTTCAGCTCGCGCAGCACCTCGCCGACGGCCGCGCGCGGGACCGCGTACTCCATCTCCACGAAGCGGACCTTGCGCGGACTGGTGAACACCTTGTACGCGGTGTCGGTGAAGCTGCGCTCGGACCAGGCCCGGCTGGCCAGCGAGGCGATCGAGGGGATCGAGCCGGGGAAGCGCCGGCCGACCCGGCAGGCACCCTCCCAGACGGTGTTGGAGAGGAAGTCGTCCTCCAGCCACTCCTTGAACCGGGGCAGCGGGGCGGCCGGGCCCTGACTGCGGTTGTTGCGCTTGGTGGAGCAGCGGTCGGTGTGCGGGAACCAGTAGAACTCGAAGTGCTCGTTGACGGTGGTGAGGTCGTCCAGGCGCTCCAGCACCTCGTCGAAGCCCATCGGCTGCTCGTGCGCGGTGAGCAGGAAGGCCGGCTCGACGCCGAAGGTGAGCGCGGTGATCACGCCGAGGGCGCCGAGGCCGAGCCGGGCGCCCTGGAAGAGCCGGGGGTTCTCGGTGGGGGAGCAGCGCCGGACGGTGCCGTCGGCGAGGACGATCTCCAGGGCGCGGATCTGGGCGGCCAGCGAGCCGGAGTCGCGGCCGGTGCCGTGGGTGCCGGTGCTGGTGGCGCCGGCCACGGTCTGGACCTCGATGTCGCCCATGTTGGTCAGCGAGAGGCCCTCGGCGGCGAGGATCCGGTTGAGCCGGCGCAGCGGGAGGCCGGACTCGACGGTGATGGTGCCGGCCTCGCGGTCGATCCCGCGGACGCCGGTGAGCGCGTGCGGGCGGATCTGGACGCCGTCGCCGGCGGAGGCGATGGAGGTGAAGGAGTGGCCGGAGCCGACGGCCTTGACGGTGCGGCCCTGTCCGGCGGCCCGCAGGATCTCCTTGGCCAGTTCCTCCACGGTGCCGGGGGCGGCGGCCCGCACGGGGCGGGCGCTCTGGTTTCCGGCCCAGTTGGTCCACCGGGTGGGGGTCGCGGTACTGGCCTGGGGCATTGCGCAGCCTCCTGCTCCGTGGCCGAACGGGTCGGCGCGGTCCGGGGCGGCGCTGCCGCCCTCAGGGCCGGTCCTCCTGGATCCTCGCCGGGTCCGGCGAAATCCGGGGGACGGGCCCTACCCGTCGGTAGCCCCCACGGGTAGGGCGAGAGACTAGTCAGTTCACCGTTCGGCGTCTACGGTCCGTCCGGCCCCTTCGGCGGCCGTCCCGGCGGTGGTCCCGGCGGCCAGTCCGGCGCGCAGCCGGCCGAGGCCGGCGAGGGCGGCGACCACGCCGAGCAGGCCGGCGGCCAGCGGCACCCAGTAGCCCGCGGCGGCACCGGAGGCGTCGATCACCCAGCCGCCGGCCGAGGAGCCGGCCGCGACGCCGAGGGCCAGGCCGGTGGTGGTCCAGGTCATGCCCTCGGTCAGCTGGGCGGCCGGGACGAGCCGTTCGACCAGGGCCATCGCGGTGATCAGGGTGGGGGAGATGGCGATGCCGGCGACCAGCAGCGCGGCGCCGACCGCGACCAGCCCGCCGACGCCGTTCACCGCGTGGGCGACCAGCAGCAGCGGCACCATGCTGATCGCCATGAACAGGACGCCGCCGAGGAAGCGCACCGCCATCGAGCCGGTGAGCTTGAGGGTCCCGAAGACCACCCCGGCCAGGCAGGAGCCGAGCGCCCACAGGGCGAGGATCACGCTGGAGACCGACTTGTGGCCCTGGGCCTCGGCGTAGGCGACGGTGACCACCTCGACCGAGCCGAAGATCGCGCCGGTGGCGACGAAGGTGAGGATCAGTACCTGGAGGCCGCGGTTGAGGATGACCGAGCGGCCCTGGTGCCGGGCGGCCGGGTGGACCGGCGGCTCGGTGGAGCGCTGCCCGGCGAACAGCAGCACGCCGACGGCCAGGAAGATCCCGGCGAGCAGCACGCCGGCCTCGGGGAAGACGGAGGTGGCCAGGCCGATGGAGAGGATCGGGCCGACGATGAAGCAGACCTCGTCGACCACGGCCTCGAAGGAGTAGGCCGTGTGCAGCTTGCCGGTGTCGTCGCGGTAGAGGTGGGCCCAGCGGGCGCGGACCATCGCGCCGGTGCTGGGCATCACGCCCATGCCGGCGGCGAAGACGAACAGCGTCCAGTCCGGGGCCTCCAGCCGGGCGCAGAGCAGCAGGCCGGTGACGGCGACGATGGTGACGGCCATGGCGGGGAGGATGATCCGCCGCTGGCCGTGCCGGTCCACCAGCCGGGAGACCTGCGGGCCGAGGACGGCGGCGGAGACCGCGAGGCAGGCGGAGACCAGGCCGGCCACCCCGTAGGAGCCTCGGAGCTGGGACAGCATGGTCACGATGCCGATCCCGGTCATGGAGATCGGCAGTCGGGAGACGAAGCCGGTGGAGGAGAAGGCCAGAGTGCCGGGGGAGGCGAATATCTGGCGGTAGCTGGACAGCACGGGAGCTCCGGGCAGGGGGGAGTAAGGAATAAGGCTGGCAAACACAGCTTACGTATGTTGGCAAACGGTATTTTCCGGACACTCGCGCGGCCCCGGCGACGGCGTCCGGCCCCTCAGTGGCAGGATCGGTGCCATGTCCGACGCGCGCAAACCCTCCCCCTCCGGCGCCGCTCCGTACGACGCCCTGCTGCTGCTGTCCTTCGGCGGGCCCGAGGGCCCGGAGGACGTCGTCCCGTTCCTGGAGAACGTCACCCGCGGCCGCGGCATCCCCAAGGAGCGGCTGAAGGAGGTGGGCAAGCACTACTTCATGTTCGGCGGGATCAGTCCGATCAACGGGCAGAACCGCGAGCTGCTCGCCGCACTGCGCAAGGACTTCGCCGAGCACGGGCTGGACCTGCCGGTCTACTGGGGCAACCGGAACTGGGCGCCCTACCTGATCGACACCCTGCGGGAGCTGGCCGCCGACGGCCACCGCCGGATCGCCGTGCTCGCCACCAGTGCCTACGCCGGCTACTCGGGCTGCCGCCAGTACCGGGAGAACCTGGCCGACGCGCTGGCCGCGCTCGCCGAGGAGGGCGTGCCCGCCCTGCGGGTCGACAAGCTGCGGCACTTCTACAACCACCCGGGCTTCGTCGAGCCGATGATCGACGCCGTCCTGGCCGCCCTGGAGGAACTGCCCGAGGCCGTCCGTCCCGGTGCCCGGCTGGCCTTCACCACCCACTCCATCCCGGAGTCGATGGCCGGGACCTCCGGCGCCCCGGACGACCCGGCCCGCGGTGAGCCCGGCGGCGCCTACGTCGCCCAGCACCTGGACGTGGCCCGGCTGATCGCCGCCGCGGTGGCCGGGCGCACCGGCGTGGCCGACCGGCCGTGGGAGCTGGTGTACCAGAGCCGCAGCGGGGCCCCGCACATCCCGTGGCTGGAACCCGACATCTGCGACCACCTGGAGGCCCAGCACGCCGACGGCGCGCCCGCCGTGGTGATGGTCCCGATCGGCTTCGTCTCCGACCACATGGAGGTCAGGTACGACCTCGACACCGAGGCCGTGGCCAAGGCCGCCGAACTCGGCCTGCCGGTGGCCCGGGCCGCCACCGTCGGCGCCGACCCCCGCTTCACCGCCGCGGTGCGCGAGCTCGTCCTGGAGCGGGCCGCCGGCGAGCGCGGCGAGCGGGTGGCCCGCTGCGCCCTGGGCACCCTCGGCCCCAGCCACGACGTGTGCGCGGTGGCCTGCTGTCCGAATCCGCGCGCCCCGCGTCCGGCCGTCGCCGAGCGCTGACCGTCCGCCCCGCGCGCCCTGCCCGCCCCGCGCGCCCGTCCGTCCCGTCGCTCCGGAGGAGAACCCCGTGCCCACCCCCGCCCTGCCCGACGCCCGGCTCCTCGACGACCTGCTGGAGGTCGCCCTGGACGCGGCCCGGCGGGCCGGCGCCCTGCTGCGCGACGGCCGTCCCGCCGACCTCGGCGTGGCCGGCACCAAGAGCA
Source organism: Kitasatospora sp. NPDC005856 (assembly GCF_040629945.1). Classification (NCBI taxonomy): domain Bacteria; kingdom Bacillati; phylum Actinomycetota; class Actinomycetes; order Kitasatosporales; family Streptomycetaceae; genus Kitasatospora; species Kitasatospora sp. NPDC005856. The sequence continues at coordinate 14,937 of NZ_JBEXWT010000116.1, forward strand.
GCCCGGTCGACGTGGTCACCGAGATGGACCTCGCCTCCGAGAAGCTCGTCCTGGAGCTGATCACCGACCGCCGCCCGGAGGACGGCTACCTGGGTGAGGAGGGCGCCGAACGAGCGGGCACCAGCGGGGTCCGCTGGGTCGTGGACCCGCTCGACGGAACGGTCAACTACCTGTACGGGCTGCCCTCCTGGGCGGTCAGCGTGGCCGCCGAGGTGGACGGCCGGGCGGTCGTCGGCGTGGTGTACGCCCCGGCCCGCGGGGAACTGTTCCACGCCGTCCTGGGCCGCGGCGCCCGTCTCGACGGCCGGCCGATCTCGGCGCGCCCCGCCCCGCCCTGGGGCCAGGCGCTGATCGCCACCGGCTTCAACTACGTCCAGTCGGTGCGGGTCCGGCAGGCCGAGGTGCTGCTGGCGCTGATGCCGCAGGTGCGGGACGTCCGTCGGGGCGGGGCGGCCGCGGTGGACCTGTGCGACGTCGCCGCCGGGCGGCTGGACGGCTACTACGAGCGCGGCCTCGCCCCCTGGGACCGGGCGGCCGGCTGCCTGATCGCCGCCGAGGCCGGAGCCCTGGTGGGCGGGCGCCCCGGGCACGGCCCCGACGGCGAGCTGACCGTGGCCGCCGCCCCGGGGGTGTACGAGCCGCTCCAGGAGCGGCTGGCCGCGCTGCGCGCCTGGGAGGACTGACCGGTTCCGGCCGCCTCCGCCCGTGGACCGACGGGCCCGGGCGGGGCGGCCCCGGAGATGCGAAGAGCCCTGACATACGGGGGATGTCAGGGCCTGGGTTTCGCACGGCCCCCGCAGGGCCGCTGGTGCCGGAGATCCGGCGACGGGTCGGTGTGCCGAACGGGTCAGGCAGCGGTGCGGTGGCGCTCCAGCACCGTGTCCACGCCGTGCTCGGCGGCGAGTCGGCGGAGGTCGTCCAGCTCGGACTGCTCCACCTCGGCGAGGAACTCGTCCCCGGCCTCGATCGCGCGGTGCAGGTCCTGCTCGGCGTTGGCTATGCGCTGCAGGATTCCGGCCTTGAAGGCGTCCATACGGGCCCCCTTACTGTGTCGGACGTGCACGGTCGTGCGCTCTCCGCCCCGAGGAGGTCCAGCCGGTGAAAGCACCCGGGCCGGATCGTGGTGAGCTCCGGATGGGTGCGGAGTGGCCTTCGGCCGCTCCCGGTGATGTCCCAGCCCCAGGGCCGGCGCGGATGAACGCACGGCGGGTGGGTGCGATCGGCCGTCAGCCAGATCGCGGGTGTGCAGCTGTCCTCCCCGCCCCGGCGGCCGGGAAACCTCCTGGCGGAAGAAAGTTGCCCGTGTCACAGTCCAAGCGGAGTGGTACGGATGCGAACAGTCACCGCCGCGGCCCCGGGCCCCGTGCCCCAGCGGCAGCTTATCGCTGCTTTACCGCCGGACCAGGCAGGATGGAGGCACCGTCGGAGCCGTGCGTCCGCTTCCGGGGCCGGCCTGGAGAAGGGACAACGACCGTGCGGGTTCTCGTCGTCGAGGACGAGCAGCTGCTTGCCGAGGCCGTCGCGACCGGCCTGCGCCGCGAGGCGATGGCCGTCGACGTGGTGTACGACGGGGAGGCCGCGCTCCAGCGCATCGCGGTCAACGACTACGACGTCGTCGTTCTGGACCGCGATCTTCCGCTGGTGCACGGGGACGACGTCTGCCGCAAGGTGGTCGAGCAGGGCCTGGCCACCCGGGTGATCATGCTGACCGCCTCCGGCGACATCAGCGACCGGGTCGAGGGCCTGGAGATCGGCGCGGACGACTACCTTCCGAAGCCGTTCGCCTTCAGTGAACTCGTCGCCCGCGTAAGGGCGCTGGGCCGCCGCGCGACCATTCCGCTGCCCCCGGTGCTGGAGCGGGCCGGCATCTCGCTCGACCCCGGCCGGCGCGAGGTGATCCGCGACGGTCGCACCGTCCAGCTCGCCCCCAAGGAGTTCGCCGTCCTGGAGGTGCTGATGCGGGCCGGCGGCGCCGTCGTCTCGGCCGAGCAGCTCCTGGAGAAGGCCTGGGACGAGCACACCGACCCGTTCACCAACGTCGTGCGCGTCACCGTGATGACGCTGCGCCGCAAGCTCGGCGACCCGCCGGTGATCATCACCGTGCCGGGCTCCGGCTACCGGATCTGACGACCGGAGTCATCGACCGCGGGACTCCCCGCCGTACGCGCCCGCCCCGGCGGACGCCCCGAGAGGATCATCATGACCACCCCGCCTTCGGTCGGCGGGGCCTCCGGCGCGCCCGCCGGCGGCCCGCGTGCCGTCCCGCCCAAGCCCCTGACGCCGCCGCGCGTCCACCGCGCCGGGCACTACGTCCCCGGCGACGGCATGCTCGCCTGGCTGCCCTTCCGCCCCACCATCCGGATGCGGCTCACCCTGCTCTACGGCGGGATGTTCCTGATGGCCGGCGTCGTGCTGCTGCTCCTGATGTACGTGTTCTTCCAGGACGCCGTCTCGTACCTGGCACCGCGCAAGCTGAGCTTCAACGGCAACCTCGTCCAGGTCAGCGGCCCCGACGGCATCAGCAGCACCATGGACAGCACCGACTTCAACAAGTGGCAGGCCGCCGACTACCTGGGCCGCTCCAACTCCGCGCTCAACACCCTGCTGCGCAAGTCGCTGACCATGCTGGTCTGCCTCGCCGTGATCGCCTTCGCGGCGGGCTACGCGATGGCCGGCCGGGTGCTGCGCCCGCTCGGCCGGATCACCCGCACCGCCCGCGACGTGGCCTCCTCCGACCTGCACCGCCGGATCGAGCTGGACGGCCCGGACGACGAGCTCAAGGAGCTCGCCGACACCTTCGACAGCATGCTGGACCGGCTGGACCGCTCCTTCGACTCCCAGCGCCGCTTCGTCGCCAACGCCTCGCACGAGCTGCGCACCCCGCTGGCGATCAACCGCACCCTGCTGGAGGTCCAGCTCTCCGATCCGGCGGCCTCGCCCGACCTCCAGCAGCTGGGGAAGACCCTGCTGGCCACCAACGAGCGCAGCGAACAGCTGGTCGAGGGCCTGCTGCTGCTCGCCCGCAGCGAGAACGAGCTGACCGACCGGCGCCCGGTGGAGCTGTCCGAAGTGGCCACCCGGGCGCTGGAGCAGACCCGGGGCGAGGCGGCCAAGCGCGAGGTCGAGCTGCGCTCGAAGCTCGATCCGGCGATGGCGGCGGGCAACGGCGTGCTGCTGGAGCGGCTCGCGCTCAACCTGCTGCAGAACGCCGTCCGCTACAACAACCCGGGCGGCTGGGTCGAGCTGGCCACCACGGCGGTGCCCGGCGGCGGCGAGCTGGTGGTCTCCAACACCGGCCCCGTGGTGCCCGGGTACGAACTGGAGCACATCTTCGAGCCGTTCCGCCGGATCAAGGGCGCCGACCGCACCCGCAGCGACAAGGGGGTCGGGCTCGGCCTGTCCATCGTCCGCTCGGTCGTGCGCGCCCACGGCGGCACCATCGAGGCCACGCCGCGCGCCGGCGGCGGCCTCACGATGAGGGTCCGCATCCCCTCCCCGTAAGGGTCCAACGACCCTTCCGTAGGCGACCGTTCCCAGCCGCCCCCGTCAGGCCCGTCAAGACGACATAAGGCCTGGCGGGGGCGGCTTGTCTTTTCCGGCCCGAGCAACTTACGGTGTCGTAACCTACGCAACCGTAGGTGAATCCGTCGGCGGCCCGTCGACGGGTCCGAAACGACGTGTCCCCGTCCAGCGCGCCCGTCCCAGCGCGTGCCGTCCCCTCAGGAGCACCACCGTGACCATCGCCCCTGTGCAGAGCAGCTCCTCGCTCGTCCCGAGCGGCTGGACCGACGCGCGGCTGATCCTCGCCCTCGAAGAGGTCGTCGAGAAGGAGCTCAACCGCCACCTGGCCGTGGCCAAGGAGTGGATGCCGCACGAGTTCGTCCCGTGGAGCCAGGGCCGCGACTTCGACGGCGTGCTGGGCGGCGAGGCCTGGTCGCTGGAGCAGTCCCAGGTGACCGCGGTGGGCCGGGTGTCGCTGGTGGTCAACCTGCTGACCGAGGACAACCTCCCCAGCTACCACCACGAGATCGCGACCATGTTCGGCCGCGAGGGCGCCTGGGGCACCTGGGTGCACCGCTGGACGGCCGAGGAGGGCCGCCACGGGATAGCCATCCGCGACTACCTGCTCGCCACCCGGGCGGTCGACCCGGTGGAGCTGGAGCGGGCCCGGATGTCCCACATGTCGGAGGGCTTCGAGTCCGACAACGCGCACAGCATGCTGCACTCGGTCGCGTACGTGGCCTTCCAGGAGCTCGCCACCCGCATCGCGCACCGCAACACCGGCAGGCACGCCGGCGACCCGCTCTGCGAGCAGCTGCTGGCGAAGATCGCCAACGACGAGAACCTGCACATGGTCTTCTACCGGAACCTGCTGAAGGCCGCCCTGGAGATCGCCCCGGACCAGGCCATGCGGGCCGTCGCCGACGTGGTCACCGACTTCCGGATGCCCGGCCACGGAATCCCCGGCTTCGAGCGCGCCGCCGCGCAGATCGCCCTCGGCGGGGTGTACAACCTGCGCATCCACCACGACGACGTGCTCCAGCCGGTGCTGCGCCACCTCAAGGTCATGGAGATCGGCGGGCTGGGCCCGGAGGGCCTGCTGGCGCAGAACGAGCTGGGCGTCTTCCTGGAGGGGCTGGACGGCCAGGCCCGGAAGTTCGAGGAGCGTCAGGCCGCCCTGCTGGCCCGCCGCGCGGCCCGGAAGACCGCCGGCTGAGGTCCCGGGAACGGGCGGGGGCCGGGCCGTCGGCCGGGCCCGGAACCCGGCGGTCGGAGTGGGTGGATTTTCCGTGGTTTGACCAGGAAGATTCTCAACGTGACCAAGCTCACATCGTGTCGCTCCACGATTCCGGGCAACCCCGGAGAGTGATCGGCGACCCAGGGGTGCCGATCGCCGTCCGTGACCGGATTTCGACCCCCGGCCGGTCCACGGGATCGGTCGGCCTCCCTGGTGGGCACGGGATTCCGCGGGTATCCGCGGCAGCCGTGCTCACTGTGCGTGTCCGGATTTCCGGGGTTGACGAGGGGCTGCGATGGCCCAGCGTGAGGCCTTCGACGAGCCCGGGGATCACCCCGATGGAGCCCGGGCTGAGTGTCGATTGAGTAACAGGGCTTGAAGTAAGGCAAAATCTCCGCCTCGGGTCGGGCACAAGACCGGCCCCCCATGCGTTACGTGCGCTGGAGATACCGCACACACCGCACAACCCGGAGGGGGAGAGCGAAAAATGGCAACCGACTACGACACCCCGCGCAAGACCGACGATGACGTCAACGAGGACAGCATCGAAGAGCTCAAGGCTCGGCGGAACGACAAGGGCGGCGGCTCTGTCGACGTCGACGAGTTCGACGCCGCCGAGGGCATGGAGCTGCCCGGCGCCGACCTCTCGAACGAGGAACTCGCCGTCCGCGTCCTGCCCAAGCAGGCCGACGAGTTCACCTGCATGAGCTGCTTCCTGGTCCACCACCGCAGCCAGCTCTACAGCGAGAAGAACGGCAACCCGATCTGCCGGGACTGCGGCGCCTGAGCACCGCGGCGGACAGGGCCCGGTGCCCGCGGCTGCGCCCGCGGGACCGGCACACCGCTCCTTCCGGCCCCGGGCAGCGGGGCCGGACGGCAGATCCGGGTACCGTCCGGCTGGACGGACCCGGCAGGACGGAGTCGGCCGGCGAACCGGTCAGGACGAAGTCGTAGGGACGGTCCCGCAGCAGCGGAACCGTCCCTCTCCGTTTGTAGGCTTCTTCGGTTCTTCGGTTCTTCGGTTCTTCGGTTCTCCGGGCTCGTGCCCGGACCCGCCTCAGGTGCGGGCGCCGCGCCGGGCGTCCTCCAGGGCCTCCGCCAGCTTCATCGGCGAGCGGGTCGACAGGTAGAGGTACGGTGTCGGGTCGGCCGGGTCGGTCACCTCGATCCGCAGCGCCGTCGGGACGTAGCTGCGCAGCAGCATGAAGGCGCGCGGATCGGCCTTCGGGCCGCGCCAGGCCGCCGCCTCGGCGGGGCTGAGCGCCTGCGCGTCGCCGAGCGCGTCCACCGGGATCCGGGCCGGGCCGGCCACCAGCGAGCCCTGGACCACGCGGATGCGGGCCGAGCCGTAGCTGCTGATCGCGACCGCGCCGGCGGCGATGCCGACCACCAGGCCGATCAGCGCGGCCGGACCGCTGACCCGGATCAGGATCAGCGCGAGCGTGAGACCCACCGCGATGGGGAGCAGCCACCAGGAACGCGGCACCGTGAGGCGTTCGTCGTACATGCCCCCCATTGTGGTCGCCCTGACGTCCGGCGCGGGACGCCACCCCCACCGGAGGCCCTCCTACCCCTGGGTAGGGTTGGTCCCCGTGACCGGTACGACAGCTCCCAGCACCCCCACCGGCCGGCCGGCGCCCGCCCTGCCGCCGACCCCGACCACCCCGCCGCCGGACGCCGTCCTGCCGGAGCGCCACCCCCAGGCGCCCGCCCCCGGCACCCGGCTCGGCTCCCACTACGAGCACTGCTTCGGCTGCGGCCCCCAGCACCCCGGAGGCCTGCGGATCGACGCGGTCGCCGGCGAGGGACTCGACGTCACCGCCGAGTTCGCCGTCCGTGACGCCCACCAGGGCGGCCCCGGCCTGGCCCACGGCGGGCTGCTGACCACCGCCATGGACGAGACCCTCGGCACGCTCAACTGGCTGCTGCACGCCCCCGCCGTGACCGGCCGGTTGGAGACCGACTTCCTCAGCCCGGTGCCCGTCGACTCGGTGCTGCACCTGCGCGCCTGGATCACCGGCGTGCTCGGCCGCAAGATCTACAGCGCCGCCGAGGCGCGGATCGGCGGTCCGGACGGACCGGTCGCCGTGCGCGCGCAGGCCCTCTTCATCCAGGTGAAGCTGGAACACTTCACCACGCACGGTCGTCCCGAGGACATCGAGAAGGTCCTCGACGACCCGGATCTGATGAAGCGCGCACGAGCCTTTGAGGTGAACCCTTGAGCGACACCCCCCGCCCGCAGCTGGACGTCCTGATCAAGCGCATCGACCCCGAGCTGCCGCTGCCCGCCTACGCGCAGCCCGGGGACGCCGGTGCCGATCTGCGCACCACCGTCGACGCGGAGCTGGCCCCCGGTGAGCGGGCCGTCCTGCCCACCGGCATCGCCATCGCCCTGCCGGACGGCTACGCGGCCTTCGTCCACCCCCGGTCCGGGCTGGCAGCTCGTTGCGGCGTTGCCCTCGTGAACGCCCCGGGGACGGTCGATGCCGGGTACCGTGGAGAGATCAAGGTGATCGTCGTCAATCTGGACCCGCGCGAGGGGGTCAGCTTCCGCCGAGGGGACCGGATCGCCCAGCTGGTGATCCAGCAGGTCGAGAAGGCCCGTTTCCACGAGGTGGAGGAGCTGCCTGGGTCGGCACGCGCCGAGGGCGGGTTCGGGTCGACCGGCGGCCACGCCGCGGTCTAGCATGCCCGCGGCCTCGCAGGAAGCCGAGCAGGTATTCGCATCGGTCTTGGACCGGGAAGGACAGTGACCGTGTTCCGTCGTCGCCAGAAGAGCGAGGACGCTGTCGAGCAGCTCGCCGACGACGCCATCAGCGCCGACGAGACGGCCGATGACGTCGAAGGTTCCGCCGAGAGCGAGAACGTGACCGAGCTGGACCCGGCCGACAGGGTCGGCCTGCCGCCGGCCCCCCGGCCGGACGGCCCGTGGGACCACTCCGAGCTCGAGAACCCGGAGGAGGGGCGAGTCGACCTCGGGGGTCTGCTGGTCCCCGGTGTCGAGGGCATGGAACTGCGCGTCGAGGTCGCCGGTGACGCGATCGTGGCCGCCACCCTCGTGCTCGGCAACAGCGCCATCCAGCTCCAGGCCTTCGCGGCCCCGAAGTCGGAGGGCATCTGGGGGGAGGTCCGGGAGGAGATCGCCAACGGCATCACCTCGCAGGGCGGCCTCATCGAGGAGGAGGAGGGCCCGCTCGGCTGGCACCTCCGCGCCCAGGTCCCCGTGCAGCTGCCGGACGGCACCCAGGGCGTGCAGCTGGTGCGGTTCGTCGGCTGCGACGGTCCGCGCTGGTTCCTGCGCGGTGTGATCTCGGGCCAGGCCGCGGTGCAGCCGGAGATGGCCGGGATCCTGGAGCAGGTCTTCCGGCAGACGGTCGTCGTGCGCGGTGAGTCCCCGATGGCTCCGCGTGACCCGATCGTCCTGAAGCTTCCCGAGGACGCCCAGATGGTCGCCGACGGTGGCGGGGCGGTCGCCGCCGAGGAGGGCGGCAATCGCTTCGGCGGCGCCTCGATCGACCCGTTCGCGCGCGGTCCGGAGATCACCGAGGTCCGCTGACCCCGGATCCGGGCGGCTCCGGCCGGCCCAGACCGACACCGATCGCCCCTGCCCGGAAGACCGGGCGGGGGCGATTTGCATGTGGCGGGCCGGTGCCCGTACAGTTCCGGAGTCGCCGCGGGAGACCGGGGCGACAAAGCGGAAAGCGAATCCGATGAATGAAACT
>NZ_JBEXWT010000117.1:0-23346 GCF_040629945.1 Kitasatospora sp. NPDC005856
GTCGAGCTGACCGTCACCGGCTGACCGCCACCACCCCGCATCCACCTCTCACGTTCGGGAGCCCACTCATGCCTCGCACCACCTCGTCGCGCAACTTGCGGGCGGGCGCGCTGACCGCCGTCCTCGCCGCCGGCGCCCTGACCACCCTCGCCACGCCCCCGGCCGGCGCCGTCTCCGGTGACACGGCCTCGGACGGTTCCTACGCCTTCACCGCGCGCCTGGTGATGGGTGACAACCTGCGCGCCTGCACCGGCGCGCTGGTCGACCGCAGCTGGGTGCTCACCGCCGCCTCCTGCTTCGCCGACGACCCGTCCCAGCCGCAGGCACTGGCCGCCGGCGCGCCGAAGTGGAAGACCGTCGTCACCGTCGGCCGCACCGACCTCACCACCTCCACCGGCAGAACCGCCGAGATCTCCGAGCTGGTGCCCTCGCCGGACCGCGACCTCGTGATGGCCCGCCTCGCCACGCCCGTCGACGGCATCGCCCCGCTGGCGCTCGCCACCACCGCGCCGACCGCCGGGCAGACGCTGCGGGTGCCCGGGTACGGGCAGACCAAGAACGAGTGGGTGCCGCTCAAGCTCCACACCGGCGCGTTCTCGGTCGGCACGGTGAGCGCGACGGGCATCGGCACCACCGGCACCGGCGGTGCGGCGATCTGCAAGGGCGACACCGGCGCCCCCGTGGTCCGGGAGGTCAACGGCAGGGCCGAACTGGTCGCCGTCGCCTCCCGCTCCTGGCAGGGCGGCTGCCTGGGCGTGCCCGCCACCGAGACCCGCACCGGCGCCTACAACTCGCGCGTCGACAACGTCGCCGGCTGGGTGCAGCAGACCCGGGCGAAGTCCCTGGGCTGGAAGACCCAGACCCTGGTGCGCAGCGACGCCAACCTCTACTTCGCGTCCCGCCTCTACGACGGCACCTGGACCCCGTACGAGGACGTCCAGGCCACGGCCGGGAACATCGGGGGCGTGCGCGCCGTCGCCACGGCCGGCATCAACGCCGACACCCACATCATCGCCCTGGGCGGCGACGGCCACCTCCACTACGCCATCCGCAACCTCGACGGCAGCTGGGGCCAGAAGTTCGAGGACCTCAACGTCGCCCTCACGGACCTCGGCGGCATCACCCAGGTCTCCATCGCCTCCATCCGCGACAACCTGCACGTGGTCGTCGTCTCCAACGGCACGCTCTACCACGCCATCCGCAACGGCGCCCGCCAGTGGTCCTCGTTCAACGTGGTCACCGACGTCACCGGGCCGCTCACCGGCATCACCTCCATCTCCGCGGCCGGAGCCTCCGGGGACGCCGGACCCGAACTGCACATCGCGGCCGTGGCGGGCGGGAAGGTCTACCACACCCTGCGCACCGACTCCGGCAACTGGGGCACCTGGGGATCGGTCTCCGACGCGGCGGGCAGCACCGGCCCGGTGACCGGCGTCGCCGTCTCCCGCCAGGGCAACAACCTCAACCTCGCCCTCATCGCGAGCGACGGCCAGTACCACACCATGCGCTACTTCAACCACAGCTGGCAGCCCGTGACCTCGCTCAGCGGGGTCATCGGCAACGTCACCGGCACCAGCATCAGTGCCACCCCCGTGGACAACGACGCCGTGTTCGCCGTCACCACCAACGACAACAAGGTCCTGCTCACCGCCCGCCACGCCGACGGCACCTGGGCCGCTCCCGAGAGCCTCGACCTCGCCGCCATCCCCGGCAACCACACCGGGACCACGATCACCGGCACGCTCTGACCGACACGATCGCAGCGGTGAACGCCGAGCGGTGACCCGTCGGGCGTCCCGGCGCGGGGTGGTGGTCCACTCCCGCGCCGGGACGCACCGCCGGGACGCACCCGCCGGGAGGGCCGCGGCCCGGCCCTGCCGGGCGCAGGGGCCTGCGGGCGGGTTGCGGCGTGTACGTTATCTTCAGCCGTGAGCATTTTCCCCCGGCAACGACCAGGTTCCTCTGGCCGCCGCAAGTCCGCCAGGGGCGGCCGCCTCGCCGTCCTGGACGGATTGCGCATCCTGGCCGCGCTGATGGTGGTCTTCCACCACTACATCGGCTACGGCGGCGGCACCAAGCCCGAGATCAGCGCCTGGGGCAAGCCGGCCGAGCAGGTGTTCCACCGCGCGTCCGCGCCCGCCGCGTACCTGTGGACCGGCATCTGCCTGTTCTTCGTGATCAGCGGCTTCGTGATCTGCATGAGCAGCTGGGGCCGCCCGGTGGGCGACTTCGTCCGCTCCCGGGTGATCCGGCTCTACCCCGCGTACTGGTTCGCCGTCCTGCTCACCACCGCGGTCGTGACGATGTGGCCGCTCGTGCGCCAGCCGCTCCCCTCGGAGCAGGTGCTCGCCAACCTCACCATGTTCCACGTGGGCCTGGGCATCCCGAACGTCGACGCCGTCTACTGGACGCTCTGGGCCGAGCTGCGCTTCTACCTGCTCTTCGCCATCGTGGTCTGGCGGGGCGTGACCTACCGGCGGATCGTGGCCTTCTGCTCGATCTGGACGGTCGCGGGCATCGTCTCGGCGAGCACCAAGTGGCCGGTCCTGGAGTTCTTCGCGATGTCGGACGTCTCCTCGTTCTTCGTCGCCGGCCTGGCGCTCTACCTGGTCCACCGGTACGGCCCCAACCTGATGCTCTTCGGCATCGTCGGGATCAGCTGGATCCTCTCGGTCCTCTACACCATCCAGCACCAGCACGACGTGAACACCGTCCTGGGCCGGCCCGAGCTGGCGACCTGGCCCGCCGTGCTGCTGACCACCGTCTCCTACCTCGTGATCACCGGAGTGGCCCTGGGCTGGGGCTCCCGGATCCAGTGGCGCTGGCTGACCTTCGCCGGCGCCCTCACCTACCCGCTCTACCTCCTCCACGAGGCCATGGGCTGGACGGCCCTGCGCGCCCTCTACGACCACGGCACCAAGCCGTGGACGGCGGTCGCCGTCGTCACCACCGGCATGCTCGTGGCCTCCTGGCTGGTCCACCGCCTGGTCGAGAAGCCCCTGACCCCCCGTCTCAAGACCGGCATGACCAGGAGCATCGCCCAGCTCCGGGCCGCCGAACCCCTCCCCGCGCGGCCCGCCGCACCGGCCCCCGCGCCCGGCGTCCTGGAGACCGTCACCACCCCCTGGGCCACCGCCTTCACCCCCAGGGACACCCACCCCCCGCAGCACACCCCCGGCCCGCACTGACCCGCCCCACCCCCGCGGCCCGACAGGGACCGGCGCCACCCGGCGCCGGTCCCTGTCCGCGTTCCAGGCCGCGTTCCTGTCCGCGTTCCAGGCCGCAGCGCCTCCCGCCGGGGCCCGCCCGGATGCCGAGGGCCCCGCACCCGCTGCCCGGACGGGCGACGGGTACGGGGCCGGGTGGACGGGCGGCCCGCGGGGCGGCTACGGCAGGAGGCGGTCGGTGACGAGGCGGACGATCTCGCTCTGGTGCCGGGCCAGGTAGAAGTGGCCGCCGGGAAAGACGTGCAGGGTGGATCCACCGGTGGTGTGGTCGCGCCAGGAGCCGGCCTCGTCGACGGTGGCCTTGTCGTCGCTGTCGCCGACCAGGGCGTGGACCGGGCAGGACAGGGGCGGGCCCGGCCGGTAACGGTAGGTCTCGACGGCCCGGTAGTCGGCCCGGACGGCGGGGAGGATCATCCGCAGCAGCTCCGGGTCCTGCAGGGCCCGCGGGTCGGTGCCGTCCAGCTTGCGCAGTTCCGCCACGATGCCGTCCACGCCCCGCAGGTGGACGTCCTCGTCCCGGTGGCGGGAGGGTGCGCGGCGGCCGGAGGCGAACAGGGCGACCGGCGGGGTGCCGAGGTCCTCGAGGCGGCGGGCGACCTCGAAGCCGACGACCGCGCCCATGCTGTGGCCGAACAGGGCGAGCGGCAGGTCGCGGTGGGGCAGCAGCGCCTCGGTGACCCGGTCGGCCAGCGCCTCGACGGTCTCGACGCAGGGTTCGTGGCGCCGGTCCTGCCGACCCGGGTACTGGACCGAGAGCACCTCGATCCCGGCCGCCGTGGCGGCGGACATCGGGTACCAGTAGCTCGCCGACCCTCCCGCGTGGGGCAGGCAGACCAGGCGGACACGGGCGTCCGGGGCCGGGTGGAAGCGGCGGATCCAGCTGTCGGCCGCGGTGTCGGTGAGCGTCATGGTGCTCCGGTGGTCCCTTCTGAACGGGGCCCCCGCCCCACCGGCGGGTCCTCCCCACTCCGAGGCTGGAGCAGGCCGGACGGCCGGACAACCCCTCAGCTCAGCGCCCCCGCTTTCCCGTGGTGGGCCGGGCCGGGACAAGGGCCCGTAGGGGAACCGTAGGGGTGCGGCCCGCGCCGACGGCTGGACGAGACTTCGACGGGATACCGCATGATGCCCCACCCCTCTCTGTTGTCCGGGACTTCCAAGCCTCCCGTGTGTTTCCGCGCGCCCAAGGAGCCGTTGACATGCCGCGTACCGAGCTGATCAGGCCGCTGTCCGAACTGCTGCGCTCCCGGGCCGAATCGCTCCACGACAAGCCGGCGTTCCGGGACGGCCGCCGGGCCGTGGGCTACGCCGAGCTGGAACGCCGGACCGCACGGCTCGCCGGCCATCTGGCGGCCCTGGGCCTGGGCCGCGGCGAGCGGGTGGCGATCCACCTGGACGCCGGTGTCGAGGTGGTGGAGACCTACCTGGCGGTCGTCCGGGCCGCCGGGGTCGCCGTCCCGGTCAACCCGCACTCCAGCGACGAGGAGCTGGCCCACCTCCTGGACGACAGCGGGGCCACCGCGGTCGTCACCGACACCCGTCACCTGGAGCAGGTGCGGCGGCTGCGGGCCGACCGGCCCGGGCTGCTGGTGATCGTCTCCGGTGCGGCCCCACAGGACCTGCCGTCCTTCGAGACCCTGGCCACCGTCGAGCCTCCGGAGCCGGCGCGTGACGACCTCGGCCTGGACGAGACCGCCTTCATGCTCTACACCTCGGGCTCCACCGGCGCGCCCAAGGGCGTGCTGTCGACCCAGCGCAGCTGCCTGTGGACGGTGGCGTCCTGCTACGCGCCGCTGCTCGGGCTCTCGGAGCGCGACCGGGTGCTGTGGCCGCTGCCGCTGTTCCACAGCCTGGCGCACATCGTCTGCGTGGTCGGCGTCACCGCGACCGGCGCGACCGCGCACATCATGCCGGGCTTCTCCGCGGACGAGGTGCTGGCCGAGCTGCGCGCCGACGCGTACACCTTCCTCGCCGGGGTGCCCGCGCTCTACCACCACCTGCTGCAGGAGGCCGGCGAGGGCCGGCTGGACGCACCGGCCCTGCGGGTCTGCCTGTCGACCGGCGCGGTGACCTCGGCCTCGCTGGCCCGGGACTTCGACGACGCGTTCGGCATCCCGCTGCTCAACAGCTACGGCTCCACCGAGACCTGCGGCGCGATCGCGACCGAGGCGCCGGGCGCCGAGCGGGTCTCCGGCTCGTGCGGCCTGCCGGTCCCCGGCCTGGAGGTGCGGGTGGTCGACCCGGAGACCGGGATCGACACCGACCCCGGGACGGAGGGCGAGGTGTGGGTGCGCGGGCCGAGCCTGATGCAGGGCTACCACAACCGGCCGGAGGCCACCGCCGAGGCGCTGCGGGACGGCTGGTACCGGACCGGTGACCTGGCGGTCCGGGCGCCCGGCGGCCAGCTGACGATCAGCGGGCGGCGCAAGGAGCTGATCATCCGGGGCGGGGAGAACATCCACCCGGGCGAGATCGAGGACGTCGTCCGCTCGGTGCCCGGCGTGCTGGACGTCGCCGTGGCGGGCCGGCCGGACGAGGTGCTCGGCGAGGTGCCGGTCGCGTTCGTGGTCACCGCTCCGGAGGGCGTCGACGCCGAACTGGTCTTCGCCGCCTGCGCCGAGCAGCTGTCCTGGTTCAAGGTGCCGCAGGAGGTCCGGGCGATCGCCGTCGTGCCGCGCACGGCCTCGGGCAAGGTCACCCGGCACCGGCTGTTCGAGCAGCCCGGCACGCTGATCGGCGCGCGGGGCGCCGTGCAGGAGTCGCTGTACCGGGTGGACTGGGTGCCGGTGCCCGCCGGGCCGGTGGAACCGCTGCGCGCGGCGGTGCTCGGCAGCCCGTCCGGCGGCCCCTCCGACGGGCCGGATGCCTGGGACGGGCCGGCGGCCGCGCGGTACGCCGACCTGGCGGAGCTGACGGCGGCCGGGCCCGCGCCCGAGGTCGTCTACCTGCCCTGGCCCACCGCGGCCGCGGAGCCCGTCGCGGACGCGGCCCGGCGCGCCGCCCGCGAGGCCTCCGAGCTGCTGACGCGGTGGCTCGCCGACGACCGGCTGCGGGAGACCCGGCTGGTGGTGCTCACCCGGGGCGCGCTGGCCGTGCACCCGGGTGAGGAGGTCCCGGGGCTGGCACAGGCTCCGGTCCGGGGGCTGCTGCGCGCGGCGCAGGCCGCGCACCCCGGCCGGTTCACCGTGGCCGACCTGGACGGCGAGGCCGCTTCGTCGGCCGCCCTGCCGGCCGGGCTGGCCACCGGCGAGCCGCAGTTCGCCGTCCGCGGCGGGGTGCTGCGGGTGCCCCGCCTGGTGCCGGTCGCCGCCGCCGCGGCCGGACGCCCCGTCGACGGCACCGTGCTGATCACCGGTGCCGGCGGGACGGCCGCCGCCGCGATCGCCCGCCGGCTGGTCGCCGAGCACGGCGTCCGGCACCTGGTGCTGGCCTCCACCACCCCCGACTCGGCCGCGCTGGCCGTGGAGCTGAGCGAGTCCGGCGCGGACGTCACCCTGGCCGCCTGCGACACTGCCGACCGACCCTCCGTCACCGGCCTGCTGGCGGGCATCCCGGCCGAGCACCCGCTCACCGCCGTGGTGCACGCGGCCGGCTCCCCCGGCCTGACCGCCGGCGGACAGGCCGACCGCTGGGTGCGGACGGCCGTCGACGGTGCGGTGGTCCTGCACGAGCTCACCGCCGGAGTCGATCTGACGGCCTTCCTGCTGGTCTCCTCCACCGAGGCCCTGCTGGGCGGCGCGGACGACGGCGACGACGGTGGCTGCGCCGCCTTCCTGGACGCGCTGGCCCAGCACCGCCGGGCCGGCGGACGGCACGCCGTCTCGCTGGCCTGGGACACCACCGACGCCGGCGCCGTGTCCGACGCCGAGTTCGGAGCCCTGCTGGACTCCGCCCTGCGCGGCGCCGACACCCCCGTGGTCGCCACCCGGAACACCACCGGCGTCCTCTTCCACAGCCCGACCGTCGGCGAAGGGGCGGCGGACACGGTGTTCGCCGCGCGGCTGCGCGCGCTGCCCCGGGCGGAGGCCCGGCAGGCGCTGCTCGGTCTGGTGCAGGCCGAGGCCGCCGGCGTGCTCGGCCGGGGCCTGCCGCGGACGATCGCACCCGGACGGGCCTTCAAGGACCTCGGGGTGGACTCCGCCTCGGCCGTACGGCTGCGCAACCGGCTGCGGTCCGCGCTCGGCCTGCCCCTGCCGGCGACCGTGGTCTTCGACCACCCCACACCGGAGCGGCTGGCCGGCTTCCTGCTCGCCGGACTCCTGGACGAGGCGACCGCTGCGGCCGTTCCGGTCCGCTCGGCGGCGGACCGGGACGACGACCGGGACCCGATCGCGATCGTCGCCATGAGCTGCCGCTACCCGGGCGGGGCGGTCTCGCCCGAAGCCCTGTGGCAGCTGGTGGCCGAGGGCCGGGACGCCGTCTCGGAGTTCCCGGCCGACCGCGGCTGGGACACCGGGGCCCTGTTCGGCGGCGCCCCCGGCTCCGTCGGCACCTCCTCCGTCCAGGAGGGTGGATTCCTCTACGACAGCGCCGAGTTCGACCCGGACTTCTTCGGGATCAGCCCGCGCGAGGCCCTCGCCATGGACCCGCAGCAGCGGCTGCTGCTGGAGACCTCCTGGGAGGCCGTCGAGCGGGCCGGCATCGACCCGGAGGCGCTGCGCGGCAGCCGGACCGGCGTGTTCACCGGCGTGATGTTCCACGACTACGCCGGCCGGCTGCCCCGGGTGCCCGAGGAGGTGGAGGGCTACCTCGGCACCGGCACCGCGGGCAGCGTCGCCTCGGGCCGGGTGGCGTACACCTTCGGCTTCGAGGGCCCGGCGATCACCGTGGACACCGCCTGCTCCTCCTCCCTGGTGGCCCTGCACCTGGCGGTCGCGGCGCTGCGGCGCGGGGAGTGCGATCTGGCCCTGGCCGGCGGTGTGGCCCTGATGGCGACGCCCGACGTGTTCGTCGAGTTCAGCCGCCAGCGCGGCCTCGCCGAGGACGGCCGCTGCAAGTCCTTCGCCGCCGCGGCCGACGGCACCGGCTGGGCGGAGGGCGTGGGTGTACTGCTGGTCGAGCGGCTCTCCGACGCCCGCCGCAACGGGCACCCGGTGCTGGCCCTGGTCCGCGGCACGGCGGTCAACCAGGACGGCGCCTCCAACGGTCTCACCGCGCCCAGCGGCCCGGCCCAGGAGCGGGTGATCCGCGAGGCCCTGGCCGTCGCGGGCCTCAGCGCCGCCGAGGTCGACGCCGTCGAGGCGCACGGCACCGGCACCCGCCTCGGCGACCCGATCGAGGCCAACGCGCTCCTCGCCACCTACGGGAAGGACCGCGAACTCCCCCTGCTGCTCGGCTCATTGAAGTCGAACATCGGGCATGCCCAGGCGGCCGCCGGGGTGGGCGGCATCATCAAGATGGTGCTGGCGATGCGGCACGGGGTGCTGCCCCGGACGCTGCACGTGGACGAGCCCACTCCGCACGTGGACTGGACGGCGGGCGCGGTGGAGCTGCTCACCGAGGAGCGGGAATGGCCCGAGACCGGCCGTCCGCGCCGGGCCGGGGTCTCCTCCTTCGGCGTCAGCGGCACCAACGCCCACGTCATCCTCGAACAGCCCGCCGAGGAAGGACCGGTGGCGGAGTCGGCCGACGAGCCCACCGTGCACGGTGTGCTGCCGCTGCTGCTGTCCGCGAAGTCGGCGGACGCGCTGCGGGCCCAGGCCGCACAGCTGCAGAACTCCGAGGCCGCCCCGATCGACCTCGCCCACTCGCTGGCCACGACCCGCTCGGCGTTCAACCACCGTGCGGTGGTGCTCGGTTCGGACCGCACCGAACTGACCGACGGCCTGCGCGCGCTCGCCCAGGGCACCGAGAGCGCCGCCGTCATCGAGGGCACCGCCACCACGACCCCCCGGACCGTGTTCGTCTTCCCCGGGCAGGGCTCCCAGTGGGCGGGCATGGCCGTCGAACTCCTCGACACCGAACCGGCGTTCGCCAAGCGCATCTCCGAATGCGCCGACGCCCTGGCCCAGTTCACCGACTGGAACCTGATCGACGTCCTGCGCGGCACCGACGGCGCCCCCGACTACGACCGCGTCGACGTCGTCCAGCCCGCCCTGTGGGCCGTCATGGTCTCCCTCGCCACCCTCTGGCAGGCCCACGGCGTCCACCCCGACGCCGTCATCGGCCACTCCCAGGGCGAGATCGCCGCCGCCACCGTCGCCGGCGCCCTCACCCTCCACGACGGCGCCCGCATCGTCGCCCTGCGCTCCCAGGCCATCACCACCATCGCCGGCCACGGCGGCATGGTCTCCCTCGCCCTCCCCGCTCACCGGATCGACCTCACCCCGTGGCACGACCGGATCTCCGTCGCCGCCGTCAACGGCCCCACCTCCGTCGTCGTGGCCGGCGACGCCGACGCCCTCGACGAACTCGTCGACACGTTCACCACCGACGGCATCCAGGCCCGCCGGATCAAGGTGGACTACGCCTCGCACTCCGCCCACGTCGAGGCCCTGCAAGCCCAGTTGCTCGACCTGCTCGCCCCCGTCAGCCCCCGGACCTCCGAGGTGCCGTTCTACTCGACCGTGGACAGCGCCTGGCTGGACACCACCGCCCTGGACGCCGCGTACTGGTACCGCAACCTGCGCCAGACCGTGCAACTCGCCGACGCCACCCGCCACCTGGCCGACCAGGGCCACGACCTCTTCATCGAGATCAGCCCCCACCCCGTCCTCACCGGCGCCATCGAGGACACCCTCCACGACACCACCGCCCACACCCTCGCCACCCTGCGCCGCAACGACGGCGGCACCCGCCGCTTCCTCACCTCCCTCGCCCAGACCCACGTCCACGGCGCCCCCACCGACTGGACCCCCACCCTCACCGGCGGCCACCGGATCGACCTGCCCACCTACCCCTTCCAGCGCCACCGCTACTGGCTGGAGGCCTCCTCCGCCGCCTCGGACGTGACCACCGTCGGCCTCGCCGCCACCGACCACCCGATGCTCGGCGCGGCCGTCCCCCTCGCCGACGGGCACGGACACCTGCTGACCGGCCTGATCTCGCGCACCACCCACCCGTGGCTGGCCGACCACACCGTCATGGGCGCCACCCTGCTGCCCGGGACCGCCATGGTGGACCTGGCGGTCCGGGCCGGCGACGAGGTCGGCTGCGGCCACCTCGACGAACTCACCCTGGAAGCCCCGCTGATCCTGCCCGAGCAGGGTGCCGTCCAGGTCCAGGTGGTGGTCGGCGAGGCGGACGCCACGGGCGCGCGGCCGGTCGGCCTGCACTCGCGGCCGCACGACGCCGCCGCGTCCCGCCCCTGGACCCGGCACGCCGCGGGCACGCTCTCCCCCGCCGCGCCCGCCACTCCCGCGGACCTCACCCAGTGGCCGCCGGCCGGCGCCGAGCCGCTGCCGGTCGAGGACCTGTACGAGCGGCTGCCCGCCGGGTACGGGCCGGCGTTCCAGGGTGTCCGCGCGGCCTGGCGGCGCGGCGAGGAGGTGTTCAGCGAGGTGGTGCTGGCCGAAGCGGTCTCCGACCGGTCGGACCGCTACGGGCTGCACCCGGCGCTGCTGGACGCCGCCCTGCACGCCATGGACCTCGGCGCCGTCCGGCACCGCGAGGAGTCCGCCGAGGGCCACCTGGCGTTCGCGTGGAGCGGGCTCTCGCTGCACTCCGCCGGCGCGACCGCCCTGCGGGTCCGGCTCTCCCCGGCCGGCCTGGACTCGGTCGCCCTGGAGGCCTCCGACGAGCACGGCGTGCCGGTGGTCTCGGTGGAGGGCCTGGCCGTCCGGCCGGTCTCGGCCGAGCAGCTGCGCGCGGTCCGCACCGGACACGGCGACGACTCGCTGTTCCGCGTCGACTGGACGGACCTGCCCGGCGTCGCCCTGGTCACCGGCCGCTACGCCCTGGTCGGCGAGGACGTCCTCGGCCTGGCCGCCGGGCTCACCGCGGCGGGCAGCACGGTGGACGCGTACGCCGACCTGGCCGCCCTCGCCGCCGCCGACGGCCGCACCCCCGACACCGTCCTGCTGCCCCTCGCGCCGCCCGCCGCCACCGAGCTGGTCCCCGCCGTCCGGGCGGCCACCCACGCACTGCTGGGCCTGCTCCGGCAGTGGCTCGCCGAGGAGCGGTTCGCCGAGAGCCGGCTGGTGGTGCTGACCCGGGGCGCGGCGTCCGGGGACGTCCTGCCGGACCTGGTGACCGCTCCGCTGTGGGGCCTGGTCCGCTCCGCCCAGTCCGAGCACCCGGACCGCATCGTCCTGGTCGACCTGGACGCACAGGACGCCTCGTACCGCGCCCTGCCCGCGGCCCTGGCCGGCGACGAGCCGCAGCTGCTGCTGCACGACGGCTCGGTACGGGCGGCGCGGCTCACCCGGGTGCGGCCCGTCGAGCAGGGCGCTCCGGCGCTCGACCCGAACGGGACCGCCCTCGTCACCGGGGCCACCGGTGGCCTCGGCCGGCTGGCCGCCCGCCACCTGGTCGCCGCCCACGGCGTCCGGCACCTGCTGCTGACCAGCCGGCGCGGCGCGCAGGCCGAGGGTGCCGCCGAACTCCTCGCCGAGCTGCGCGAGTCCGGCGCCGAGGTCACCCTCGCCGCCTGCGACGTCGCCGACCGCGAGGCCCTGGCCGCCCTGCTGGCCGGCATCCCCGCCGAACACCCGCTCACCGCCGTGGTGCACACCGCCGGCATCGTCGACGACGGTGTGATCGAGACCCTGACCGACGGACAGGTCGACCGGGTGCTCGCACCCAAGCTCTCCGGCGCGCTCAACCTGGCCGAGCTCACCCGCGGCACGGACCTGGCCGCCTTCGTGCTGTACTCCTCCGCCGCCGCCGTGTTCGGGGCCGGCGGTCAGGCCAACTACGCCGCCGCCAACGCCTTCCTCGACGCCTACGCCCGGCACCTGCGGGCCGAGGGCCGGCCGGCCGTCTCGCTGGCCTGGGGCCTGTGGGCGGAGCGCAACGGCATGGGCGGCCGGCTCACCGGCACCGACCTGCGCCGGATGGCCGGCGTCGGCACCGCGGCGCTCTCCGCCGAGGAGGGCCTCGACCTGCTGGACGCCGCCCGCGCGGTCGGCGAACCGGCGCTGATGCCGATCCGGCTCGACCTGGCCGCCGTGCGCGCCCAGTCGGACGCCGTCCACCCGCTGCTGCGCGGCCTGGTCCGCACCCGTTCGGGCCGTCGGCGCCCGGCCGACCGGGCCGGCGGCTCGGCGCTCGCCCAGCGGCTGGCCGCTCTGACCGGCCCCGAGTGCGACCGGGAACTGCTGGACCTCGTCCGGGCCACGGCCGGGACGGTGCTCGGGTACCCGACGGGCACGGCGGTGGACCCCGAACGGACCTTCAAGGAGCTGGGGTTCGACTCCCTCACCGCGGTCGAGCTCCGCAACCGCCTGCACGGCTCCACCGGCCTGCGCCTGCCCGCCACGCTGATCTTCAACTACCCGACCCCGAAGGCCCTCGCCGGCCACCTGCGCGAGCAGCTGCTCGGCGACCGGCTCCCGGCGGCCGCACCGGCCCCGGCCACCGCCGCACCGGCGCGGGACGACGACCCGATCGTGATCGTCGGCATGGGCTGCCGGTTCCCGGGCGGGGTGCGCACCCCGGAGGACCTCTGGGAGCTGGTGCACGCCGGGCGCGACGCGGTCGACTCCCTGCCGGCCGACCGCGGCTGGGACCTCGACGGCCTCTACCACCCCGACCCGGACCGGACCGGCACCTCGTACACCCGCGAGGGCGGATTCCTGTACGACGTCGCCGAGTTCGACGCGGCGTTCTTCGGGATCAGCCCGCGCGAGGCGCACGCCATGGACCCGCAGCAGCGGCTGCTGCTGGAGACCTCCTGGGAGGCCTTCGAGCGGGCCGGTGTCGACCCGGCCTCCGTCCGGGGCGAACAGGTCGGCGTGTTCGTCGGCACCCACGGCCAGGACTACGGCCACCTGCTGGCCGCCGCCCCGCCCGGCAACGAGGGCTACCTGGTCACCGGCAACGCGGCCAGCGTGGTCTCCGGCCGCATCTCCTACGCGCTCGGCCTGGAAGGGCCGGCCGTGACCGTCGACACCGCCTGCTCCTCCTCGTTGGTGGCCCTGCACCTGGCCGTCCAGGCGCTGCGCGCCGGCGAGTGCTCGATGGCGCTCGCGGCGGGCGCGGCCGTGATGGCCACCCCCGAGGGGCTGGTGGCGTTCAGCCGCCAGCGCGGCCTCGCCGAGGACGGCCGCTGCAAGGCGTTCGCGGCGGCCGCCGACGGCTTCGGCATGGCCGAGGGCGTGGGCGTGCTGCTGGTCGAGCGGCTGTCGGACGCCCGGCGCAACGGGCATCCGGTGCTGGCCCTGGTCCGGGCCACCGCGATCAACCAGGACGGCGCCTCCAACGGTCTCACCGCCCCCAACGGCCCGGCCCAGGAGCGCGTCATCCGCCAGGCCCTGACCACCGCCGGCCTCACCGCCGCCGAGGTCGACGCCGTCGAGGCCCACGGCACCGGCACCCGCCTCGGCGACCCGATCGAGGCCAACGCCCTCCTCGCCACCTACGGCCAGGAGCGTGAACTCCCGTTGCTGCTGGGCTCGGTGAAGTCCAACCTCGGCCACACCCAGAGTGCGGCGGGCGCGGCGGGCATCATCAAGATGGTGCTGGCGATGCGGCACGGGGTGCTGCCCCGGACGCTGCACGTGGACGAGCCCACTCCGCACGTGGACTGGACGGCGGGCGCGGTGGAGCTGCTCACCGAGGAGCGGGAATGGCCCGAGACCGGCCGTCCGCGCCGGGCCGGGGTCTCCTCCTTCGGCGTCAGCGGCACCAACGCCCACGTCATCCTCGAACAGCCCGCCGAGGAAGGCCCGGTGGCGGAGTCGGCCGACGAGCCCACCGTGCACGGTGTGCTGCCGCTGCTGCTGTCCGCGAAGTCGGCGGACGGGCTGCGGGCCCAGGCCGCACAGCTGCAGAACTCCGAGGCCGCCCCGATCGACCTCGCCCACTCGCTGGCCACCACCCGCTCGGCGTTCAACCACCGTGCGGTGGTGCTCGGTTCGGACCGCACCGAACTGACCGAGGGCCTGCGCGCGCTCGCCCAGGGCACCGAGAGCGCCGCCGTCATCGAGGGCACCGTCACCACGACCCCCCGGACCGTGTTCGTCTTCCCCGGGCAGGGCTCCCAGTGGGCGGGCATGGCCGTCGAACTCCTCGACACCGAACCGGCGTTCGCGAAGCGGATCTCCGAATGCTCCGACGCCCTGGCCGAGTTCACCGACTGGAACCTCCTGGACGTGCTGCGCGGCACCGACGGTGCCCCCGGCTACGACCGCGTCGACGTCGTCCAGCCCGCCCTGTGGGCCGTCATGGTCTCCCTCGCCGCCCTCTGGCAGGCCCACGACGTGCAGCCCGACGCCGTCATCGGCCACTCCCAGGGCGAGATCGCCGCCGCCACCGTCGCCGGCGCCCTCACCCTCCACGACGGCGCCCGGATCGTCGCCCTGCGCTCCCAGGCCATCACCACCATCGCCGGCCACGGCGGCATGGTGTCACTGCCGCAGTCCGCGCAGGACGCGGCCGCCACCATCGCGCCGTGGTCCGACCGGGTCTCCCTCGCGGCCGTCAACGGCCCCACCTCCGTCGTCGTGGCCGGCGACGCCGACGCCCTGGACGAGCTGCTGTCCAGGTGCGCCGCGGACGGCATCCAGGCCCGCCGGATCAAGGTGGACTACGCCTCGCACTCCGCCCACGTCGAGGCCCTGCAAGCCCAGTTGCTCGACCTGCTCGCCCCCGTCAGCCCCCGGACCTCCGAGGTGCCGTTCTACTCGACCGTGGACAGCGCCTGGCTGGACACCACCGCCCTGAACGCCGCGTACTGGTACCGCAACCTGCGCCAGACCGTGCAACTCGCCGACGCCACCCGCCACCTGGCCGACCAGGGCCACGACCTCTTCATCGAGATCAGCCCCCACCCCGTCCTCACCGGCGCCATCGAGGACACCCTCCACGACACCACCGCCCACACCCTCGCCACCCTGCGCCGCAACGACGGCGGCACCCGCCGCTTCCTCACCTCCCTCGCCCAGGCCCACGTCCACGGCGCCCCCACCGACTGGACCCCCACCCTCACCGGCGGCCACCGGATCGACCTGCCCACCTACCCCTTCCAGCACCAGCGCTACTGGCTGGACACCGTGGCCGGTTCGGCCGCCGTCACCACGGCGGGCCTCACCGCCCCCGAGCACCCCCTGCTCGGCGCGGCTGTCCCCCTCGCCGACGGGCACGGACACCTGCTGACCGGCCTGCTCTCCCGGCACAGCACGCCGTGGCTGGCCGACCACACCGTCATGGGCACCACCCTGCTGCCCGGAACGGCGTTCCTGGAGCTGGCCGTCCGGGCCGGCGACGAGGTCGGCTGCGACCACCTCGACGAACTCACCCTGGAAGCCCCGCTGATCCTGCCCGAACGGGGCGGCGTCCGGATCCAGGTGCTGGTGGGTGCGGAGAACGACGGCGTGCGCCCGCTGCGGATCCACTCCCGCCCGGCCGACGCCGCCGAGGACGAGCCGTGGACCCGGCACGCCACCGGCACGCTCTCCACGGCTGCCCCCGCCACGCCCGCGGACCTCACCCAGTGGCCGCCGTCCGGGGCCACCCCGCTGGACGTCTCCGACGCCTACCGGCGGCTCGCGGACGCCGGCGTGGACTACGGCCCGGCCTTCCAGGGCCTGCGGGCCGCCTGGCAGGACGGCGACCAGGTCTTCGCCGAGGTCGCCCTGCCCGCCTCCGAGCAGGCCGCGGCCGCCCGTTACGGCCTGCACCCGGCGCTGCTGGACGCCGCCCTGCACGCGATGGGCCTGGTGCCCGACGCCGAGCAGGGCAGGCTCGCCTTCTCCTGGGGCGGGATCCGGCTGCACGCGAGCGGCGCGACCGCGCTGCGCGTCCGGCTGGCCCGCACCGCGCCGGAGACCCTGGCGCTGACCGTCACGGACCTCGGCGGCGCGCCGGTCGCCTCGGTGGACTCGCTGCTGTTGCGGCCCGTCTCCTCCGAGCGGCTGCGCACCGCCGACCGGGCCGTACGCGAGTCGCTGCTGCGGATCGAGTGGTCGCCGGTCCCGGCCGGTGACCTGACCGACCGTTCCTGGACGGTCCTCGGTACGGACGGCCACGCCGGCCTGACCGACCTGGGCTCGGCGGTGGACGCCGGCGCTCCCGTGCCCGACGTGGTCGCGGTGGAACTCGCCCCGTACCGGGGGTCCGACGCGACGGACGAGCTGGCCGCCGCGGTGGGCGAGGCGACCGGGCGGGTGCTGCGACTGGTCCAGGAGTGGCTGGTGGATCCGCGGTTCGCCGACTCCCGGCTGGCCGTGCTGACCCGCGGCGCGGTCGTCACCGGCGAGGGCGGCGCGCCCGATCCGGTCCTGGCCGCCGTGTGGGGCCTGGTGCGCTCCGCGCAGTCCGAGAACCCGGACCGGCTGGTCCTGGTCGACCACGACGGCGGTGAACTGCCCCTGACCGCGCTGCCGGTGGACACCGAGCCGCAGCTGGCCGCACGGCGGGGCGCCCTGCTGGCTCCGCGCCTGGCCAAGGCACCGGGCACCGCCCCGGCCGCGGACGGCGGGGAGCCGGGCACGCTGGACGTCTCCGGGACCGTCCTGGTCACCGGTGCGATCGGCGGCCTCGGCGAGCTGACCGCCCGCCACCTGGTCGCCGCCCACGGCGCCCGGCACCTGCTGCTGACCAGCCGGCGCGGCCCGGCGGCCGAGGGCGCCGCCGAACTCCTCGCCGAGCTGCGCGAGTCCGGCGCCGAGGTCACCCTCGCCGCCTGCGACGTCGCCGACCGCGAGGCCCTGGCCGCCCTGCTGGCCGGCATCTCCGCCGAACACCCGCTCACCGCCGTGGTGCACACCGCCGGCGTGGTGGACGACGGCATCGTCCTCTCCCTCTCCCCCGAGCAGTTCGACCGGGTGCTCGCACCCAAGGTCACCGGCGCGCTCAACCTGCACGAACTGGCCGGCGAGGTCGGCAGCTTCGTGCTGTTCTCGGCCGCGGCCGGCGTGCTCGGCAACCCCGGACAGGCCAACTACGCCGCCGCCAACTGCTTCCTGGACGCCCTGGCCCAGCGCCGACGCGCCCAGGGCCGGCCGGCCGTCTCGCTGGCCTGGGGCCTGTGGCAGGAGCGGTCCGGCATGGCCGGGCGCCTCGACGACTCCGACCTGCGCCGGATCGTGCGTGGCGGCGCGGTGCCGATGAGCGCCGAGACCGGACTGGCCCTGTTCGACGCGGCCATGGCCTCGGGCGAGCCGGTGCTGGTGCCGGTCCAGCTGGACCGGGCACAGCTGCGCGGCCGGGCGGCCACCGTCCCCGCGCTGCTGCGCGGCCTGGCCTCCGGCGGCCCGGGCCGCCGCACGGCCGGCGCCCCGGACGCCGCTCCGGCGGGCGGCCTGGCCGAGCGCCTGGCATCGCTCTCCGCCGAGGAACGCCGGCGGACCGTGCTCGACCTCGTCCGCGGCCACGTCGCCGGTGTGCTCGGGCACGGCTCGGGCGACGCCGTGGAGGAGGAGAAGGCCCTCAAGGAGCTGGGCTTCGACTCGCTGACCGCGGTGGAGCTGCGCAACCGGCTCAACTCCGCGACCGGACTGCGCCTTCCGGCGACCCTGGTGTTCAACCACCCGACGCCGCGCGCGCTCGCCGCGCACCTGCTCGTCGAGCTGCTCGGCGAGCAGGCGGACGCCTCCGCGCCGGCCACGACGGCGGTGCCGACCACGGCCGACCCCGACGAGCCGATCGCGATCGTCGCGATGAGCTGCCGCTTCCCCGGCGGGATCGCCACCCCCGAGGCGCTCTGGCAGGTGCTGTCCGAGGGCGGTTCGGTGCTCTCGGAGTTCCCGACCGACCGCGGGTGGGACCTGGAGGGCATCTATCACCCCGAGCCGGGCACCCCGGGCCGCACCTACACCCGTACCGGCGGCTTCCTGGCCGACGTGGCCGGGTTCGATCCGGCGTTCTTCGGGATCAACCGCCGCGAGGCGCTGGCGATGGACCCGCAGCAGCGGCTGCTGCTGGAGACCTCCTGGGAGGCCTTCGAGCGGGCCGGCATCGACCCGCTCGGCCTGCGCGGCAGCCGGACCGGCGTCTACGCCGGCATGGTCTACCACGACTACGCGACCTGGGTGCAGGACGTGCCCGAGGAGGTCGACGGCTACCTCGGCAACGGCAGCGCGGCCAGCGTCGCCACCGGCCGGGTGGCGTACGCGCTGGGCCTGGAGGGCCCGGCCGTCACCGTGGACACGGCCTGTTCCTCCTCCCTGGTGGCGCTGCACTTCGCGGCGGCCGCCCTGCGGCGCGGGGAGTGCGACCTGGCGCTGGCCGGCGGTGTGACCGTGATGTCCACGCCGAAGCTGCTGATCGAGTTCGCCCGGCAGCGCGGCCTGGCCGAGGACGGCCGTTGCAAGGCCTTCGCGGCCGGCGCCGACGGCACCGGATTCTCCGAGGGCATCGGCATGCTGCTGGTCGAGCGGCTCTCCGACGCCCGCCGCAACGGGCACCCGGTGCTCGCGGTGCTGCGCGGCAGCGCCGTCAACCAGGACGGCGCCTCCAACGGGCTCACCGCCCCGAACGGCACCGCGCAGGAGCGGGTGATCCACCAGGCGCTGGCCGCCGCCGGTCTCACCCCGGGCGAGGTGGACGTGGTGGAGGCGCACGGCACGGGCACCAGGCTGGGCGACCCGATCGAGGCCCAGGCCCTGCTGGCCACCTACGGCCAGGACCGCGAACTCCCGCTACTGCTGGGCTCGGTGAAGTCCAACCTGGGCCACACCCAGGCCGCGGCGGGCGTCGCCGGTGTGATCAAGACGGTGCTCGCGATGCGCAACCGCGTCCTGCCGGGCACCCTGCACGTCGACGAGCCCTCGCCGCACGTGGACTGGACGGCCGGTGCGGTGGAGCTCGCCACCGGGACGCGGGACTGGCCGGAGACCGGCCGTCCGCGCCGGGCCGGCGTCTCCTCCTTCGGCATCAGCGGCACCAACGCCCACCTCGTCCTGGAGGAGGGCGACCCGGCGCCGGCGGACCCCGAGCGGGCCCACGAAGGCCAGGCCGTACTGCCGTTGGTGCTCTCCGGCCGGTCGGAGGAGGCGCTGCGCGGGCAGGCCGGGCGGCTGCTGGAGCTGGTCGAGGAGCGGCCGGAGCTGCACCCGGCCGACCTCGGGCTGTCCCTGGCCACCACCCGCTCGCACTTCCCGCACCGGGGCGCCGTGGTCGCCGGGGACCGGGACGGGCTGCTGACCGGGCTGCGGGCCCTGGCCGCCGGGGCGCCGCGGGCGGCCGGGGTGCTGAGGTCGGTGGCGACGTCCGGCCGGACGGCCTTCCTGTTCACCGGTCAGGGCGCGCAGCGCGTCGGCATGGGCCGCGAGTTGTACGACGCTTTCCCGGTGTTCGCGGCGGCCTTCGACGAGGTGTGCGCGGAGCTGGACCGGCACCTGGAACGCCCCCTGCGCGAGGTGATCGCCGAGGGCGGCGAGCTTCTGGACCGCACCGGCTGGACCCAGCCCGCCCTGTTCGCCGTCGAGGTCGCCCTCTACCGCCTGGTCGAATCCTGGGGCCTGCGGCCCGACTTCCTCGCCGGGCACTCGATCGGCGAGGTCGCGGCCTTCCACGCCGCCGGCATCCTCTCCCTGCCCGACGCCGCCCGACTGATCACCACCCGAGCCCGCCTGATGGACCGACTCCCCTCCGGCGGCGCCATGGTCGCCCTGCGCACCACCGAGGACGAGGTCCTGCCCCTGCTCACCGACCGGGTCTCCATCGCCGCCGTCAACGGCCCCGACTCCCTGGTCATCGCCGGCGACACCACCGAAGTCCACGCCATCGCCGCACAGTTCGACAAGACCCGCGAGCTACGCGTCAGCCACGCCTTCCACTCCCCCCTCATGGAACCCATGCTCGACGAGTTCCGCGACACCCTCGCCGAACTCACCTACCACACCCCCACCATCCCCGTCGTCTCCACCCTCACCGGCGAAACCGCCACCACCGACCACCTCACCGACCCCGACTACTGGATCCGCCACGCCCGCCACACCGTCCGCTTCCACGACGCCGTCGACACCCTCCGGGACAAGGGCGTCACCACCTTCCTGGAACTCGGCCCCGACGCCGTGCTCACCGCCATGGGTCAGGAGTGCCTGGACGGTGCGGAGAACGGCGGCCGGGCGGCCTTCGTCGCCGCACAGCGCCGGGACCGCTCCGAGGAGTTCGCCATGGCGTCCGCACTGGCCGCACTGCACCTGCGCGGCGTGCCGGTGGACTGGACGGCGTTCTTCGCCGGCTCCGGCGCGCGCCGGATCGACCTGCCGACCTACGCCTTCCAGCGCCGCCGCTTCTGGCTGGACGCCGCGCCCGCCGCCGAGGCCGTCGCCGACCCGGCGGACGCCTCCTTCTGGGCGGCCGTCGACCAGCAGGACGTGGCCGCGGTCGCGCAGACGCTGCGGATCGACGGCGCCGGCCGGGAGTCCCTGGGCGAGCTGCTGCCCGCGCTGTCCTCCTGGCGGCGCGGGCGCCGGGACCGTGCGCTGCTGGACTCCTGGCGCTACCGCGTCGAGTGGCAGCGGCTCGCCGACCCGGCCGGCCCGCCGGTGCTCTCCGGCAGCTGGCTGGTCGTCCTGCCGGCCGGCTGGACGGAGGACGGGACCGGCGGCGCGGTGGACGCCCTGCGCGCCCGCGGCGCGCGGGTGCTGACCCTCGCGGCGGCCGAGGGCGAGGACCGCGCCGGGCTGGCCGCCCGGCTGCGTGCCGCCGCCGGCGAGCCGGGACCGGTCGGTGTGCTGTCCCTGCTGGCCCTGGACGAGCGCGAGGTGCGGCCCGGCGTGCCGGCCGCCCTGGCCGACACCGTGCTGCTGCTGAACGCCCTGGACGAGGCCGAGCTGGACGCCCCGCTGTGGTGCGCGACCCGGGCCGGCGTGTCGGCCGGCGGGCAGGTCGCGAGCCCGGCGCAGGCCGCGCTGTGGGGCCTGGGCCGGGTGGCCGCGCTGGAGTGCCCGGTGCGCTGGGGCGGCCTGGTCGACCTGCCGGACGCTGTCGACGGCCCGGCCGGGAACCGGCTGGCCGCGGTGCTGGCCGGCGGCTCCGGCGAGGACCAGGTCGCCGTCCGGGCGGACGGGCTGTACGCGCGCCGCCTGGTCCGGGCGGCCGGCGGTACGGCGGTCCGTGAGTGGCGGCCGCGCGGCACCGTGCTGGTGACCGGCGGCACGGGCGCGCTGGGCGCCCGGATCGGGCGCTGGCTGGCCCGGAACGGCGCGGAGCACGTGGTGCTGGCCGGCCGTCGGGGCGGTTCCGCCGCCGGGGCGGCCGCACTGGAGGCCGAGCTGACCGGCCTGGGGACGCGGGTCACGGTGGCCGCCTGCGATGTCGCGGACCGCGCGGCCCTGGCCGGGCTGCTGGACGCCGTCGGGCCGCTGAGCGCCGTGGTGCACGCGGCCGGCTCGGGTGCGATGGGGCCGCTGCGCGAGCTGGACGCGGACGCGCTGGCCGAGGCCGGCGGCGCCAAGGTGACCGGAGCGGCGCACCTGGACGAGCTGCTGGACGGACGGGAGCTGGACGCCTTCGTGCTGATGTCCTCCGTCGCCGGGGTCTGGGGCGGCGGGGGCCAGGCCGCGTACGGTGCGGCGAACGCGTTCCTGGACGCACTGGCCGAGCGGCGCCGGGCGCGTGGCCTGGCGGCCACCTCGGTGGCCTGGGGCCCGTGGGCCGGGGACGGGATGTCGGCCGGGCAGGAGGAGCCGCTGAAGCGGATGGGCCTCGGCGCGCTGGCGCCGGACCTCGCGGTCGCGGCCCTCCAGCAGGCGCTGGACCTGGACGACACGGCGGTGACCGTCACCGAGGTCGACTGGTCGCGGTTCCACCCCGGGTTCACGGCCCTCCGGCCGAGCCCGCTGCTGGGCGCACTGGCCGAGGTGCGGGACCTGGAGCGCGCCGAGGAGCGGCCCGCCCCCGCCGACGACGCCGCCTCGATGCTGCGGGCCGGCCTCGCCGGTCTGCCGGTCGCCGAGCGCTCCCGTTCCCTGGTGGAGCTGGTGAACGGCCTGGCGGCGGACGTCCTGGGCCACCCCACGGCCGAGGGGATCGACGCCGTCCGCCCGTTCCAGGAGCAGGGCTTCGACTCCCTGACCTCGGTGGAGCTGCGCGACCGGCTCACCCGCTCGACCGGGGTGCGGCTGCCCAGCACCCTGCTGTTCGACCACCCGACCCCGGAGGCGGTCGCCGCCCGGCTGCTGGGCGAGCTGCTCGGCGCGGACGGTTCCCCGGACACTCCGTCCGCCGGACCGGTGGACGCCGAGGACCCGGTCGCGATCATCGGGATGAGCTGCCGCTACCCCGGCGGGGTGAGCGGCCCCGGGGAGCTGTGGCAGCTGGTCGCCGAGGGCCGGGACGCCGTCGGCGGCTTCCCGCAGGACCGCGGCTGGGACACCGCCGCGCTGTTCAGCGACGACCCCGAGCAGCCCGGCACCTGCTACGCCTCCGAGGGCGGATTCCTGTACGAGGCCGCCGGGTTCGACGCGGCGTTCTTCGGGATCAACCCGCGGGAGGCGCTGGCGACGGACCCCCAGCAGCGGCTGCTGCTGGAGACCTCCTGGGAGGCCTTCGAGCACGCGGGCGTGGACCCGTTGTCGGCGCGCGGCAGCCGCACCGGCGTCTTCACCGGCATCTCGTACCACGACTACGCGGCCCGCTTCACCACCGTCCCGGAGGAGGTGGAGGGCTACCTGGGCAACGGCAGTTCGGCCAGCGTCGCCTCCGGCCGGATCGCGTACACCCTCGGGCTGGAGGGCCCGGCGGTGTCGGTGGACACCGCCTGCTCCTCCTCGCTGGTGGCGCTGCACCTGGCGAGCCAGGCCCTGCGCTCCGGCGAGTGCACGCTCGCTCTGGCCGGCGGTGTCGCGGTGATGTCGACGCCGGGTTCGTTCGTCGAGTTCAGCCGGCAGCGCGGGCTCGCGCCGGACGGGCGCTGCAAGGCGTTCGCCGAGGCGGCGGACGGCACCGGCTGGGGCGAGGGCGTCGGCATGCTCCTGCTGGAGCGGCTCTCCGACGCCCGCCGCAACGGGCACCCGGTGCTCGCGGTGCTGCGCGGCAGCGCCGTCAACCAGGACGGCGCCTCCAACGGCCT
>NZ_JBEXWT010000118.1:0-23151 GCF_040629945.1 Kitasatospora sp. NPDC005856
GCCGGCAGCAGCGACCCGACCAGCGTGCCCGCGATGACCGCGGACACCCTGGTACGGGCCGGCAGCCGCAGCACCGACCTCTTCCTGCTCATGGGTGGGAACAACTCCTCGGAATTCAAAGGGATATGGCAGACCGTGGGCCGGGTGGCAGGAAAGCCGCCCGACCCACGGAGCAGAGGGGGGATCAGACCCCGGTGGAGGTGTTCAGCTCGACGCCGCAGTCGGCGGGCGGAATGTCGACGGCATTCGCCGCACCATCGCGCGCGGACCGTTCGCATCCGGATTTCTCGGTCGACACCGTGCCCCCAGGGTTCGTCGATCTTCGTGCAATCGACGCGGATCCTTCTCGTTTGCGGGCATAAGTGTCAAGTAAAGATTAGGAATTGATGACACAAAACCCGGGATCTATGTGGACCAACCATCACGGACCAGTCAAAGCGGGTGCCTTCAGAAATGGTGTCGGCAATCAACCTAGGCGCCGCACGCGCGGGCCGTGGGGAAATCGCAAAACCCGGAGCACATCGGCGGCGGAATCGGGTACTCCTGCCGGGGATCGGGGCGGCGAGGGTTCGGGGCGGCGAGGGATCGGGGCGGCGAGGCTGCCACCCACCCGCCCGCCTCGCCCGACGGGACGGCTCGGGCCCTGCCGAACCGCTACCGCGATGCCGTGGCCCCGCCCGGGCCACGGCGGCTACCGTCGGGGCCATGAGGAAAATCGTCCGCCTCGCGTGGCCCCTGCCACTGGCAGGGGCGGTGCTCGCGCTGCTGGTGCTCGGTCTGAGCCTGTCCGGCCTGCTCGCGCAACACCGGGCGGCGGACCGCATCGACGCCAAGCCGCTGCGCGTGGACGCCACCATCAGCGCCGAACGGCAGCGGGGGAAGGGCGGAGTGGAATACACCGTCACGTACCGGGTCGGTGAGCGCGAGTACAGCACGACCTCGCTCAACTTCAAGCACCGCGTCAAGAACCCGGGCCCCGGCGCGGCCGTTCCCCTGGAAGTGGCCGCGGACCATCCGGCGTCGGCCCGCGTGGTGGGCACCCACTACCCCGACGACGACATGCCCGACACGCAGCTGCTCATCACGGTGTTCTCCACCATGGCCCTGCTGACCTGCCTCTGGTTCCTCGTCACCCGCGTACGCCGCTCCCGCGCGACATCGCCCGCACCCGGGAGCGCGGCACCCGTACGCTCCTGAGCGGCCGGCCCGAGCCGCCGGGGCCCCCGGGCGGGTGCGGGTGTACAGGCGGGTTCGGGTGCGCAGGCGGGTGCGGAACCTACCGGGGCCCGTGCGGGCTGCCGATCCGCAGCAGGTTGCCGCTGCGGTCGACCAGGGCGAACTCCCGCGTCCGGTAGGCGGTGTCGGTGGACGGGGTCAGGCGGCTTCCGGTGGGGGCCGGCCCGGGCCCGCAACCGAAGCGTTCGGCAACTGGTCGGACACGGAGGGGAGTTGAGTACGGGGGTGGATTGCGGGCCGGGGTGCGGGCGGGACAGGGTGTGGACGCAGATGCGCGTGCGACCCGAGAGGACCCCTGCTGGTGAAGGCTTTCCTGGAGAAGCTGGCGACGAATCTGATGTACCTCATCGGCATGCTGCTGAACCCGCTCCTCAACGGTGTGCAGGAGCAGCGGGCGCTGCGCTGGCCCACCGAGCGGCGCAAGCTGAAGCTGATCGACGCGCCGGCGGCGCGGGCGGCCCGGGCGGCCGAGCGGGAGCGGATCGGGACGGTGGTCGAGGCGCTGGGGGCGGTGGAGGGGGTCGAGCACGTGCTGACCCAGGTCCTGGACCAGTCCACCCGGCCGACCTTCCACGGTCTGGACCACCCCAGGGACACCCTGCTGGTCTGCCGGATCCACGCCCGCGCCTACTTCGTGGTCCGGGAGGACATCGTCGACGTCCTGCCCCGGATCGCGGCGGCGGGCGTGGCCGAGTGGCAGGCCAAGGGACAGGGGCCGGACCCGGAGGGGAGCCTGGACCACGCGCTGCGCTGGTACCGCGACGGCGGTATCGACGCCGACGGCTGGCGGATGCACTCCCCGTGCCTGTCCAGCCCCGGCGCGAGGCTGATCTGGGACCGGCCCGGCATCCCGCACCGGGATCCGATCCCGGCCGGCCCGTACATCAACCGGCTCTTCGTGCTGGAGCAGAGCCCGGCGGGCGCGGACGCGGCGCAGCTGCTGAGCGAGGCCCGCGCGGACGGGCGGAGTGTGGTCCTGGAGCTGGACTTCGGCGCGAACTGGGTCGGCTACTGCCAGTACCACAAGGTGGCGCGCGGCGGCTTCCTGGGGCGTGGGCGGCTCTGAGCCGGTTCGTCCGGGGGCGGGGGCTCTTCGGGCCAGGGGGCCTTGTCGGGGTTAGGTGGCTCTGTCGGGGCGGGGGCCGTTCGGGGCGGGGGCTTCGTCGGGCGGTGCCCGGAGCGGCCGGGAGGGCCGTCCGGGCGCCCTCACCCGTTCAGCCGCGGCTCAGCACTGGGGGCGGCGGCCGTGGTTGGCCCCGCGCCTGGCCCTGGCCTTCTTCTTGCGGCGGCGCTTCGACGACATGGCCACTCCTCTCGCAACCGGGACACCCCCGGGCTACCACCGTTCCACACCCGGGCGGACCCGGCCCGTCGAGCGGCCACGGGCCCGTCGGGAGGCCGGCGAGTCCGTCGAGCGGCCACGGGCCCGTCGGGAGGCCGGCGAGTCCGTCGAGCGGCCACGGGCCCGTCGGGCCGCGCGCCGGGCTCAGGCGCCGTCGCCCGCCAGGGCCGCCCGCCAGGCCGGACTGTCCACGTAGTGGTTGTCGAAGCGTTCCGCCGAGGCGGCGATCGCGCCCGGGTCGCTCTCGCCGCGCATGACGCTGCCCAGCAGGCGCAGGTAGTCGAAGCGGTCCATGCCGGGGGTGAACACGCACAGCACGTCGGCCTCGGCGCCGGGGGCGGCGGCGAAGGCGTGCGGGGTGTGCGGGGGCACGGCGAGGAAGTCGCCCGCGCCCAGCACGGTGACCTCCTCGTCGACCAGCACCCGCAGCGAGCCGCTGATCACGAAGAAGAGCTCCCAGGCCCGGGTGTGGAAGTGGGCGGGCGCCCCGGGGGCGCCGGCGGCGAAGGTGGAGCGGTAGACGGTGAAGCCGCCCTGCGCCGGGGCCGAGTCGGCCAGCAGCGTCATGGTGGAGCTCGGGTCGGTGCAGGTCTCGGCCTCGGCGCAGCGGGTCAGGACGGGGGCGGCGGTGTTCTTCTTCGTCGTCATGTGACCAGCCTATGGCGGGAAAGACCGCTGATCCGGTGGCAATCGGCGGTCGTTTCCATGGGTCAATTCCCTGCCTCCCGCTCCGCGCCCGGGGAGGTCACTCGGGGAGGTTGCCGTTGCCGCCCAGGTTGGCCACCATGCGGCGCAGCACGTTGACGGTGGTCACGAAGTCGTCGGTGTCGATGCCCTGGTGGGCGCGTTCGTTGATCTTCAGGTTGCGTTCGCGGGCGCGCAGGCGGCCGGCCTCGCCCTCCTCGGTGAGGGTGAGGGCGCCGTCGGTGTCCTCGGTCAGCCAGCCGCGGGCGATCAGGTCGTCGTAGACGGTGTCGAAGGCGGTGTTCTGGTCGTCGTAGGGGGTGAGGCGCTCGGTGAGGGTGGTGCGGGTCCAGCCGCCGGGGCGGCCGGCGGTGTGGTTGAGCGTCCACCAGTGGGGCTGGGTGAGGTCTTCCACCGCCAGTTGTCGGCGCAGGCCGTCGACCACCAGGCGGCGGTAGACCTCGCCGGTCCAGGCGCCGATGGGCTGGGCGGCGATGATCTGCGGTTCGTAGCTCTTGATCGTCATGTCCGGTGCTCGTTCCTTGTGCTGATCGTCTGGACGCGACCGACGGTAGGACCTCAAGTCGGCTTGAGGTCAAGGCGGTTCCGGGGCCGGATCCCGGGTGGTGGTCAACTCCCTTCTAGGCTGGCCGACATGAAGACCGCACCGGCGCTCGCCACCGCCCTCGTCCTGTCCGCGGCCACCGTGCTCACCGCGGCCGCCCCCGCCTGCCCCGTGCCCTCCCGGTCCCCGGGGTCCTCCGCTCCCCCGGCCGCGGCCGACCGGCTGGAGCGTTTCCACCGCCAGCCGCTCGCCTGGTCCCCGTGCCGGGAGCCGCAGTTGGCGGCCGTCGGCGCCGAGTGCGCGGCCCTGAGCGTTCCGCTGGACTACCGCGAGCCGTGGGGCCGTACCCTCTCGCTGGCGGTCTCCCGGATCAGGGCCGCCGATCCGGCCAAGCGCCGGGGCGTCCTGCAGACCAACCCCGGCGGCCCGGGCGATCGCGGGCTGGACATGCCGCTCGCGCTGCGGGAGCAGCTGGCGCCCGGGACGGCGGCGGCCTACGACATCATCGGGATGGACCCGCGCGGGGTCGGCGCCAGCGGTGGCCTGGACTGCGGTCTGACGCGCGGTACTTGGCTGCGTTCGGCCGGAAGCGGCACCGGTGACGGAAGCGGCACCGGCGAGGGAGGCGGCCGGGGCGGCTTCGAGCAGGCGTGGCGCCTGGCCGAGGCCGACGCGGACGCCTGCTGGAACAAGTACCCCGATGTGCTGCCCCACCTGACCACCCGCAACACCGCCCGGGACGTCGACGTGCTGCGCGCGGCGCTGGGCGAGCAGCGGACCTCCTTCTTCGGGCAGTCCTACGGCGCGCTGCTGGGCGCGGTGTACGCGCAGCTGTTCCCGCAGCGCGTGGACCGGCTGGTGCTGGACAGCGCCCTCGACCCGGCGCGCTACGGCATCGGGGCGTTCCAGGACATGGCCGGTGCCAACGAGCGCGCCCTGGACGACTTCGCCGCCTGGGCCGCGCCGCGGGACGCCGCCTACCGCCTGGGCGCGAGTCCGGCGGCGGTGCGGGCCACCGTCGAGGGCCTGGTGCGCCGGGCCGAGGCCGCGCCGATCGCCGTGGACGGCTTCCGGCTCGACGGCGCCCGGCTGCCGGTCCTGCTCGCCGTCTGCCAGAGCGACGACCGTGACAGCGCCCTGTGCGCGGACGTGCTGCGGCAGTTGCTGGACGCCGCCGACGGCAAGCCGGTCCGGGCGGGAGCGGCCCTGCACCAGCTGCTGACCTTGCTCCTCGCCCCGGGCCCGGACGCCGGTGCGGGCCTCGCCTCCACGCTGGCCGTCCTGTGCGACGACGTGGCGATGCCGCGCTCGGCCGGGTGGTACCGCGACGCCGTCGAGCACTCCCGCGCCACCGAACCGGTCTTCGGCCCGGTCTACAACGCCCCCGTCCCGTGCGCCTCCTGGCGCAGTGCCCCGCTGGAGCCGCCCGTCGAGGTCCACAACGCCGTCCCCGCCCTCCAGCTCCACGCCACCGGCGACACCCACGCCGTCTACCAGGGCGCCCTGGCCCTGCACTCCCGCCTGCCCGGCTCGCGCCTGGTCACCGTCCCCGGCCGCGTCCACACCCTCTACCTCAACGCCTACGACGCGTGCGCGAACCAGGCCGTCGACACCTACCTGTCGACGGGCGCGCTGCCGGTGGCGGACACCGTCTGCTGAGGGGAGGCCCGGGGCGGCTGCTGATGCCCGGCCATCACCCCCCGCGTGATGTCCGGATCTTTCCCGAGGTCCTCGGTCCAGTAGTCCCCACTGTTCTTCGGGACCGTCCGCTTCCTTTCCACCATGGTTGTCCGCAGGCTGAAGGCCGGCTCCCTTTTACCGTGGCGCCTACACGCCTTGTGGATTCGGGCAAGGTGCTCAATGGGTGCGGCGCTGGCGCAGCCGTCCTCGCACCGCGTCGTCAGCGGGCCGATTCCCGCTCTCGCAGGAGTGCTTCGAAGGCCTCGACCGCCGGCGGCATCCGGCGGCCGCGGCGTGTCACGGTGTGGACCTGGCGGACCGGGGTGTCGTCCGGGTGGAGGGGGACGAGGGCGATGCCGGGGCGGGTGACGCGGGCGGCGAGGGAGGGGATGAGGGTGGCGCCCAATCCGGCGGCGACCAGGCCGAGTTTGGCGGTCCAGGCGGCGACGGTGTACTCGATGCGGGGCTGGAAGCCGCTGCGCACGCAGGCGGCGAGGAGGGTGGATTCGGCGTGGCGGCGGGCGGCGATCCAGGGTTCGTCGGCGAGTTCGGCCAGCCGCAGGCGGCGGCGCCTGGCGAGGCGGTGTCCGCGCGGGAGGGCGACCAGCACCGGGTCCTCCATGAGCGGGCGGTAGTCGAACCGGTCGCTGTCGTCGGCGGGTTCGGTGTACGAGGCGACGAGGGCGAGGTCGATGGCCCCCTGGGTGAGCAGGTCCAGCAGGTGATCCGCGAGCCCTTCGGTGAGGCTGATCGCCACGTCCGGGTGGGCGGCGCGGAAGGCGGCGAGGGCGTCGGGGACGAGGGCGGTGTTGGCGCTGTCGAAGGCGCCCACCCTCAGTTGTCCGGCGGTGAGTTCGGTGAGGGCGGTCAGGTCGCGCCGGGTGGTGTCGAGCCGTTCCAGCATCGCCTCGGCGTGCGGCAGCAGTGCGCGGCCGTGCTCGGTGAGCCGTACTCCGCGCGCCAGCCGGTCGAACAGCGGTGTGCCCAACTCCCCTTCCAGGGTGGCGATCTGGCGGGAGATCGCGGACTGGGTGTAGCCCAGCCGCTCGCCGGCGGCGGTGAAGGAGCCCAGGTGTGCGACGGTGCGGAAGACGTCCAGCCAAGCCATGTCCATGGTGCATGGCTACCATGCGGGACATTCGTTTGTCGCCTGGCTTGTGGCTGCCTAGCGTGGGGGCCATGGAGAAGATCGCATTTCTGGGGCTGGGCCGGATGGGCCTGCCGATGGCCCGTCGACTCGCCGCCGCCGGACACCCGTTGACCGTCTGGAACCGCTCCCCCGG
Organism: Kitasatospora sp. NPDC005856; assembly: GCF_040629945.1. Classification (NCBI taxonomy): domain Bacteria; kingdom Bacillati; phylum Actinomycetota; class Actinomycetes; order Kitasatosporales; family Streptomycetaceae; genus Kitasatospora; species Kitasatospora sp. NPDC005856. The sequence goes on from NZ_JBEXWT010000118.1 coordinate 6,791, forward strand.
CCGCGCCGAAGGCCTCACCGGGGACCGTCGCGCGGGCGTCACCGTGGCCGCCACCGCGGCCGAGGCCGTGCGCGGCGCGGACGTCGTCGTGACCATGCTGTCCGACCCGGCGGCCGTCGCGGAGGTGGCCGGCCGGTGCGCGGCGCAGCTGGCGCCGGGCGCGCTGTGGATCGACATGTCCTCGATCGGCCCGCGGGCCACCGCCGAGTTGCGCGAGCGGCTGCCGCAGGGCGTCGTCCTGGTGGACGCGCCGGTGATCGGCAGTGTGGGTCCGGCGGCCTCCGGGGAGCTGGTGGTCTTCGCGGGCGGCGAGGAGGCGGACGTGGACCGGGCGTGGCCGGTCCTGGAGCGGTTGGGCCGGGTGCGGCGCTGCGGTGGCCCGGGTTCGGGCGCGGCGCTGAAGGTGGTGGTGATCGGCGCGATCGTCGCGTCCGTCACCGCGCTGGGTGAGGTCATGGCGGTGGCGGATGAGTTGGGTGTGCCGCGGGAGCAGGCGCGGGAGGTGTTGTCGGTCGGGCCGCTCGCGGGGGTGGTGGCCCGGGCGTTCGGCACGGAGGCGGACTTCCCGGTGCGGCTGGCCGCCAAGGACCTCGCTCTGGCGGGTGGCGGTCCGGTGCTGAGGGCGGCCCGCGAGGTGCTGTTGGCGGATCCGTCGATCGCCGAGCGGGACCTGTCGGCGGTGGTGCAGGTGCCGCGGGCCGTGGCCGTCTGAGCTCCCGGGGGCCGTCTGAGCCCCCCGGGGCCTGCCGCGCCGCGACGGGTGACCCACTGATTCGGGCGCAAGCCCGGTCCTTCAGGGCCGGGATAGCCCGTACGGCCCGAGGTGCGGAGCGAACCGCCCTCGGGCCGCAGCATGTCACGCGGGCCGCTGTTGCTGCTCGATGTACTGCTTGATGATCGACAGCGGGGCACCTCCGCAGGAAGCGGCGAAGTAGGACGGCGACCAGAACTGCCCGTGCATGACGGCCCGGTTCACGCGGTCGGTGAAGTCGCGTCGCAGGATGCGGGCGGACACGCCCTTGAGGCTGTTCACCAGGCCGGACACGGATACCTTCGGCGGGTAGTCGATCAGCAGGTGCACGTGGTCCTTCTCGCCGTTGAACTCCTTCAGCTCCGCTTCGAAGTCCAGGCAGACCTTGCGCATGGTTGCTTCGCAGGCCGTCAGCATCTCGTCGTCCAGGACGCCGCGCCGGTACTTCGTCACGAAGACCAAATGCACATGCATCGCGGAAACCACGCTCCGGCCACGTCGATACTCCGTCAGTTCACTCATAGACCAAACGATATGATCTCCCGTATGCAGCTCCGCTACAACTACCGGGTATACCCGGACGCCTCCCAGCGCCGTGCGCTGGCCCAGGCGTTCGGGTGCGCCCGCGTGGTCTTCAACGACGGCCTGCGGGCGCGTCGGGAAGCCCACGCCGCGGGCCTGCCATACATCAAGGACGCCGACCTGCAGAAGCAGGTCATCACCGCCGCCAAGCGCACCGGGGAACGGACGTGGCTGGGCGATGTGTCGTCGGTGGTGCTGGTGCAGTCCCTGCGGGACCTGCACACCGCCTACCGGAACTTCTTCTCCTCGGTCACCGGCAAGCGCACGGGGCCGAAGGTCGCGCCGCCGCGCTTCAAGTCGAAACGGGACAACCGGCAGTCGATCCGGCTCACCGCCAACGGGTTCTCCTTGCGGGAGTCCGGCCGCCTGTACGTGGCGAAGGTCGGCGACCTTGACGTCCGCTGGTCCCGTCCGCTTCCGGCGACACCGACCAGCGTCACCGTCACCAAGGACGCGGCCGACCGGTACTGGGCATCGTTCGTGGTCGACACCGAGCCGGACGTCCTGCCCGAGCTGGGCACCGAGACCGGTATCGATCTCGGTCTCACCTACTTCGCAGTTCTCTCCGACGGCCGCAAGGTGGACTCGCCGACGTTCCTGCGGCGTGCGGAGACGAAGCTCAAACGCCTACAGAAGGCCCTGAGCCGGTGCGAGAAGGGATCGAAGAACCGGGCCAAGGCCCGCACGAAGGTCGCACGTCAGCACGCCAAGGTGGCCGACCGCCGCCGGGACTGGCACCACCGGGAATCCACGAAGATCGTCCGCGAGAACCAAGCGGTGTACGTGGAAGACCTCGCGGTGTCCGGCCTCGGACGGACGCGCCTGGCCAAGTCCGTGCACGACGCCGGATGGTCGCAGTTCGTCATGATGCTGGAGTACAAGGCCCTCAAGTACGGCCGCCACTTCGGCAGGACAGGCCGATTCGAGCCCACCTCTCAGGTCTGCTCGGCCTGCGGGGTCAAGGACGGCCCCAAACCCCTCAGCGTCCGGGAGTGGACCTGCGGAGACTGCGGGACCGTCCACGACCGCGACATCAACGCCGCCCGCAACATCCTGGCCGCCGGACGGGCGGACAGGCTAAACGCCTGTGGAGCGCAGGTAAGACGGGCACCCGTGCCCGCGCAGCGCCGTGAAGCAGGAACCCACCGAGACGGTCAGCCGACCGTGGTAGGAATCCCGGTCCTCTAGGGCCGGGAGGACGTCAAGCGTGCGCCCCTGCCCCGGTGGTGACCGGGCGGGGGCCCACGGATCGGGTGGGCGGGCCGTCAGTCGTGGGAGAAGGTGATCCGCGGCAGTACCCGGTCCAGCCGGCGGGGGGTGTGCCAGGCGGCGTGCCCGGTCAGGCGCAGTAGGACGGGGAGCAGGACGAGGCGTACCAGGGCCGCGTCGAGGAGGACGGCGGTGCCGAGCACGATGCCCATCTCCTTGGGCGGCAGCGGGCCAGACAGGGCGAAGGTGAAGAACACGGCGACCATGACGCCGGCGGCGGCGAAGACGACCCGGCCGGAGTGGGCCAGGGCGCCGGTCATGGCGGCGCGGGGGTCGCCGGTGCGTTCGTAGTGCTCCTTGGCGGAGGCGAGGAGGAAGACGGTGTAGTCCATGGCGATGGCGAAGATCATCGCGAAGAAGAACACCGGTGCCCAGCCGTCGAGGAAGCCCTGGGGGGTGAAGCCGAGCAGGCCGGCTCCGTGGCCGTCCTGGAAGACCAGGCGGGCGACGCCGAAGGCGGCTCCGGTGGACAGCAGGCTGGCGGCGGTGCCGAGGGCGGCGATGAGGGGGGCGCGCAGGGCGGCGAGCAGCAGCAGGAAGCCGAGGGCCATGACGACGCCGATGACCAGGGGGGTCTTCTCGGTGAGCAGGTGCTGCAGGTCGAGGTTCTCGACGGCGGCGCCGCCGACCATGGCGTCGTCGGGCAGTTCGGCGCGCAGGGTGTGGACGGTGTGGGAGAGGTCGGGGCTGGAGGGGTCGACAATGGGCACGGCCTGGATCATCGACCAGCCGGAGCCGTCGGCGGCGGGCTGGGCGGGCATGGCGGCGGCGATGCCGGGGGTGGCGGTGACCTGTGCGGCGACGTCGGCGGCCCGGTCGGTGGGGGTGAGGATCTGCAGGGTGCCGGGGGCGCCGGGGCCGAAGGCCTGCTGGACGGCGGTGTAGCCGGCGCGGGCGCTGGCGTCCTCGGGCAGGACGGCGATGGACGGCATGGCGGTGCGCAGGCCGATGACGGGGGCGGCGAGGGCGATCAGTGCGGCGAGGGCGAGGGCGCCGTAGCGCAGCGGGTGCTTCCACAGGCGTTCGCCCCAGGCGGCGAAGCGCGGGGAGGCGGGGGCGGCGGACTTGGCCCAGGGCAGGGCGAGGGCGTCGATGCGGTGGCCGAGCTTGCCGAGGACGGCGGGCAGCAGGGTGAGGGTGGCGGCGAGGACGAAGAGGACGGCGAGCATGATGCCGCCGGCCATGGAGCGGAACGCCGGGGAGGGGACGAGCATCACGGCGGAGAGGCTGACCAGGACGGTGGCGCCGGAGAGCAGGACGGCCTTGCCGGCCGTGTCCATGGTCTCGGCGACGGCGCGCACGGCGCCCCTGTCGGCGCGGTCGCCGTGTTCGGCCCGGTCGGTCCGGCCGGTCCGGTCGGTCCGGCGGGCGGCGCGGTAGCGCACGACGAGGAAGAGCGCGTAGTCGATGCCCAGGGCGAGGGCGAACATCATGGCGAAGTTCATCGCCCAGACGGAGACCGGGAAGAGGTGGCTGATCAGTACCAGGGAGCCGGCGGAGGCGGCGAGGCCGGCCATGGTGAGCAGCAGGGGCAGGCCGGCGGCGACGAGGGAGCCGAAGGCGAGCACCAGGATGGCGAGGGTGACCGGCCAGGACATGAACTCGGACTTCATCATGGCGTCGTGGTTGGCCTTGTTGAAGTCGCTCCACAGGACGGAGGCGCCGGTGGCGTGGACGCTGACGCCGTCGGTGGCGAGGGCGGCGAGCGGTTCCTTGAGGTCGTCGGCGGCGCGGACCATGTCGTCGGGTGAGGCCTTGGCGCCGGCGAGCAGGACGGCGGTGCGGCTGTCGGGGCTGATGGTGGCGCCGGGCTGGGGGGCGATGACGGTGGAGATCCGGGGGTCGGCGGCGGCGAGGTCGCCGGCCTGGGTGATCACCTGCTGGACGGCCGGGTCGGTGACGGGGTGGTCGGCGGCGACGACGATCTGGATCGCGGAGGAGGCGTTGCCGGCGAAGTGCCGTTCGGCGAGTTCGCGGACCTGGACGGACTGGGAGCCGTCGGCCTGCCAGCCGGCGCCGGACAGCGCGGTGGTGACCTTGGGGGCGAAGGCGCCGAGGCCGATGACGACGATCAGCCAGCCGACCAGGACGGCCTTGAAGTGCCGGGTGGACCAGACGCCGAGGCGGCCGAGCGGCCCGGGTCGGGCGGCGCCCGTGGGGGCGCCGCCGTGTCCGGGGGCGTCGGTGGGTGGTGCGGCGGGCGGCTGCGCGGGCCGTACGGCTTCGGCGGGGCGGTTCACGTGGGGCTCCGTTCTCGGGCGTCCTGGGGTTCCCGATGCCCGAAAAAATACGGGTGGGGGTATCTCGACCTGCGACAACCGTACCCATCCCGCGGTTCATTCCCCCACCGCCCCCCACCCCCCCACCGGCCCCGCCGGCCTCGCCCCGCCGGCCTCGCCCCGCCGCCGTCGCCCCGCCGGCCCTCTCGCCGGCCCTCTCGCCGGCGCGCCGTCAGCCCCTCGTCAGCCCCTCGTCAGCTCCTGGACCAGCTCGCGGTAGACCGCGAAGGCCGGCTTGGGCGTGTAGTCGTCGCGCACCAGGCCGAAGTGCGGGAACAGCCCGGCGCCCGCGCTGTCCGCGTCGCGCAGGGCGAAGAGCGCGTAACCGGTGACGTTGAGCTCACCGGCGAGCCCGGCGACCGTCCGGACCACCTCCGCCACCACCTCGGCCTGTCGCGCCTCGCTGCGCCCGGGGCCGGTGGGCCAGCCGTTCTCGCAGACCCGCAGGGGAACGTGGGGCCCGATCCCGGCCCCGGGCAGCGCGTCCCGGCGGAAGCCGGTGAGCACCGCCCGTACCGCGTCGGCGAGCCGCCCGGGCGGGACGGGGCGGAAGACGTCCGGGAAGAAGTCCAGGCCGACGTAGTCCAGGGCGCGGTGGAAGCGCTCGTCGGCGAGCCGGCCGAGCTCGGGCCAGAAGGTGTCCGCAGGGTCGAAGGCGGGCACCGCGTTGAAGCCGACGACCAGCCGGTCGAATCCGTGGGCCAGCGCCTCCTCCTTGGCCGCGATCACGCCCTCGACCAGCGCCCGCCGGACGTTCGGGATGCTGCCGTCCACGGGCGGGAGGTCCAGGTTGGGCTCCTCGCAGATCTGGAGCAGCGCGAGGCGGTGCCCCTCGGTCCGGACCGTCCGCCGGACGAAGTCCAGCCAGCCGGCCAACTCCCCGCCGCGCTCGCGGTACTGGACCACCAGGTCGAGGAGGCGGCCCTCGACGGCGTACTGCTCGGGCCGCTCGGGGGTGTGCTCGCCGCCCGGGTACGAGCGGTAGGCGCGGACCAGGAACTGCGCCGCGCCGCCCTGGAGTTCGCGCAGGGCGGCGGCGATCCGGGTCGGGTCGTCGGGGCGGGCGGGTGTGATCACGCCGGTGTCGTCACCGGTCAGTCCGCCGGGATAGATGCCGAAGGTGAAGGTCATGCCGTCACCGTAGCGATATTTTTGGTGTCACTGCAATTTTGGAGTGACACCATGCCCTTCGGGTAGAATCCGGCCATGGGACTTCGCGAACTCAAGAAGCAGCAGACCCGGGAGCTGCTCTCCGACACCGCCATGGGCCTGTTCGCCGAACGCGGCTTCGACCGGGTCACGGTGGTCGAGGTGGCCCGGGCCGCCGGGGTCTCGCCGAACACGGTCTTCAACTACTTCCCCACCAAGGAGGACCTGTTCTTCGACCGGCAGGAGGAGGTGGTCGCCCACCTGGCCGAGGTGGTCCGCCGCCGCCCCTCGGGCAGCTCGGCCGTGGACGCCGTCCGGGCCGACCTGCTGGCGGCCTTCGCGAGCGGGGAGCCGACCGTCGGGCTGAACCCGGGGGCGGCGGCGTTCTGGCGGATCGTCGAGGACAGCGCCGCCCTGCGGGCCCGGCTGCTGGAGCTCGGCGAACGGTCCGAGGCGGCGCTCGCGGCCGTCCTGGCCGAGGAGTCGGGAGCCGCACCGCAGGACCCGCTCCCCCGGGTCGTGGCCGGGGCCGTCACGGGGGCCCACCGGGCCGTACTCGGCGAGATCCGACGGGCCATGGTGGCCGGGGAGCCGGCCGAAGCGGTACGGGCCCGGGTCGAGGCCGCCGTCGACCGGGCCTTCGGCCTGCTCTCCCGCGGCCTCGCCCGCTACCCGGCCGAAGGCCGGGAGATCACCGAAAACCTTTCAGCGATCCCCTAGACCTCCTGGATCTCCTGGACCCCCTGGGCCCCCTGGATCTCCTAGCCGATGACGGCGTCCACCTCGACCTCCACCAGCCACCGCTCGTCGATGAAGCGCGACACCTCCACGAAGGTGGTGGCCGGGCGGATCTGCGCGAAGCGCTCGCCGTGGGCGCGCGCCGCCTCCCGCCACTGGCTCATGTCGGTGAGCATGACGCGGGTCCGCACGACGTCCGCGAGCGTGGCGCCCGCCTCCCGCAGGGCGGCCTCGGCGATGTCCAGGCAGCGGACGGTCTGGGCGTGGACGTCGCCCTGGCCGACCGTCGTGCCGTCCTCGCCGATCGGGGCGGTGCCCGCGACCGCGACGTGGTTGCCCTTGCGCACGGCCCGGGAGAAACCGATCCGCGGCTCGAGGGGCGAACCGGAACTGACTGTCTGTCGAGTGCTCTCCATCGCACCATCGTGCCGCACTAGTGCACCCGCCGGGCCGTCTGCCTGCGCGAACGCGCCCGCGCGCCGCCCGACCTGCCCGGAAAGCACCCCGCCGCACTAGTGCACCAAGCCCAAATACCCCCAGGACAAGGCTTGTTGACGCCGACGCGTACGGCGTACATTCACCCGTATGGGACACCTCGACCGCACCCCGCACACCGACGTCCTCGTCTCCGGCGCCGGCATCGCCGGCCCCGCCCTCGCCCACTGGCTGCGCCGCCACGGCTTCACCCCCACCGTCGTCGAACGCGCCCCGGGCCCGCGCCCCGGCGGGCAGACCGTCGACCTGCGCGGCGCCGGACGCACCGTGATCGAGCGGATGGGCCTGATGGAGCGGGCCCGCGCGCTGTGCGTCGAACAGCGCGGCATCGCCCTGGTCGACCGGCGCGGACGCACCACCGCCCGGATACCCGTCGAGCTGTTCGAGGGCGAGGGCATCGTCTCCGAGATCGAGATCCTCCGCGGTGACCTCGCCGACCTCCTGCACGAGGCCACCGACGGCGTCGAGTACCTCTGGGACGACACCGTCACCGCCCTGGACCAGGACGCCGACGGCGTCACCGTCACCTTCGAGAACGCCCCTGCCCGCCGCTTCGCCCTGGTCGTCGGCGCGGACGGACTGCACTCCGCCGTCCGCCGCCTCGCCTTCTCCTCCGACGACGGCCCCGACAGCCCCGACGTCGCCGGTGGCACCGGCGACGCCCACTACCGCCCCCTCGGCGGCTACCACGCCTGGTTCACCGTCCACGACCCCGCCCTCGCCCGGGCCCTCGACGGCTGGTTCCTGATGTACAACGCCCCCGGCGCCCTGGTCGCCTGCGCCCGCCCCGGCCGCCTGCCCGGCGAGGTCAAGGCCTCCCTCGGCCTGCGCTGCGCACCCCTGGCCCACGACCGCCACGACACCGCCGCCCAGCAGCGCCTGCTCACCGAACGCTTCTCCGGCGCCGGCTGGGAGGTCGACCGGCTGCTCGCCGCCATGCGCACCGCCGAGGACTTCGCCTTCGACTCCTTCGGCCAGATCCACCTCGAGCACTACAGCCGCGGCCGCGTCGCCCTGCTCGGCGACGCCGGCTACAGCCCCAGCCCCCTCACCGGCCTCGGCACCAGCCTCGCCCTGGTCGGCGCCTACCTGCTGGCCGGCGAACTCGCCGCCGCCGCAGGCGACTTCCGCACCGCCTTCGCCCGCTACGAGGAACGGATGCGCCCCTACGTGACCCGCGCCCAGGAACTGCCGCCCGGCGGCCTGAACGGCTACGCCCCCGACAACGCCCTGATGATCCGCCTGCGCGCCGCCTCCATGCGCTGGATGGGCCGCTGGCCGCTGCGCCCGATCATGGCCGCCCAGTTCGCCAAGGCCGGCGACATCGCCCTGCCCGACTACCCACTGCCCGCCCGCTCCGCCTGAGGCCGAGGCCGAGCCCGAACCTGAGGCCGAGCCCGGGCCTGGTCCTGAGGCCGCGCCCGGGCGGAACGGGACCGGCGGCTACCGCGGACGCGGCTGGTTGAAGCGCAGCATGTTGCCCGAGGGGTCGCGGAAGGCGCAGTCGCGCACCCCGTAGGGCTGGTCCATCGGCTCCTGGAGGACCTCGGCGCCGGCCGCCCGGATGCGCTCGAAGGTGGCGTCGCAGTCGTCGGTGCGGAAGATGACGCCGCGCAGCAGGCCCTTGGCGAGGAGTTCGGCGGCGGCCTGACGGTCGGTCTCGGAGGCGTGCGGGTCGGCCAGCGGGGGCTCCAGGACGATCTCCACGCCGGGCTGGTCGGGCGAGCCGACGGTGACCCAGCGCATGCCCTCGAAGGCGACGTCGTTGCGCACGTCGAAGCCGAGGACGTCGCGGTAGAAGGCGAGCGCCCGGTCGTGGTCGTCGACGGCGATGAAGCACTGCGCGAGTTCGATGCTCATGCCCGTCACGCTACGGGAGCACCGGGGCCGCCGTCCTCCTCCCCCGTGGCCCCCTTCGCCCCCGAGGCCTCCTTCGCCCCCACACCCCCCTTCGCCTCCTTGGTCTCCTTCGGCTCCGCGCGGCGCACCGGGCGGGTGTGGATCTTGGCGATGCAGGCCGGGATCGCCGCGCCCGGCTCGTGGTCGCCGGCCCGGTAGGCGCTGGGACTCTGTCCGACCAGTTCGGTGAAGCGGGTGCTGAAGGAGCCCAGCGAGGTGCAGCCCACCGCCATGCACACCTCGGTCACGCTGAGGTCCCCGCGCCGCAGCAGCGCCTTGGCCCGCTCGATCCGGCGGGTCATGAGGTAGTTGTACGGGGTCTCGCCGTAGGCGGCGCGGAAGCTGCGCGAGAAGTGGCCGGAGGACATCAGCGCGGTCCGGGCCAGCGCCGGCACGTCCAGCGGCTGCGCGTACTCGCGGTCCATCCGGTCCCGGGCCCGGCGCAGCCGCACCAGGTCGTCGAGCGGCACCCGGCCCGCGGGGGTCGCCCGGGAGGACGGGGAGGAAGGGGAGGAAGGCGTGGTGGACGGGGAGGACACACCGGCCACCGTACCGAGCGCCGCCGACGGACGGCGTCCCGGCCCCGGATCCCCCGCCCGGCGCAGCCCGCTCGCGTGCGCCCCGCCGCGCCGACCACTCTGGAGGAACGGCCGGACGGCGGAGAGGGCGGTGTGGGTGGACGGCAACGACCAGCAGTCCATCGCTCCGCGCGCGCCCGGCAACCGGGCGGTGGTGCTCGGCGTGCTGGTCGCCACCGCCGCGGTGCTGCTCGTCCAGGCGGCCAGCGGCACCGGTTCCCGCCTGGTGCTGCTGCTGGTGTTCCTGCCGGCGCTGCTGGCGGGTCTGGGCACCGTCGCCCAGACGGTGGCCGTGTCGGTGTGGGTGACCGCCGTGATCGTGGTCCACTCGGTGCTGGTCCCGCCCGGCGACCTGTCGGCCCGGCTGGGCACCCTGGTGGGCGTGATCGCCGCCGAGGGCGCCGTGATCTCCCTGTGCGCGCGGCGGGTGCGGCGCGAGCGGCAGCTGTCCCGGATGCGGCAGAGCGCCGTCGCCCTCCAGCGTCAGCTGCTGCGCCCGCTGCCCGTCGCCACGTCGGACGTGCGCCTGGACGGGCTGTACCGGCCGGTGGAGGAGGACGCCCTGGTCGGCGGTGACCTGTACGACGTCGCCGAGACCCCGCACGGCACCCGGGTGCTGGTCGGGGACGTCCAGGGCAAGGGCCTGCCCGCGATCGGGACGGGTTTCGCGGTGCTGAGCGCCTTCCGGGAGGCGGCCTTCCGCGAGGCGCGGCTGCCCGCCGTCGCCGACGCCCTGGAGGCGGCGGTGGAGCGGCACAACGCGTACGCGGTGCAGAGCGGCGAGCAGGAACGGTTCGTCACCGCCACCGTGCTGTGCGTCGGCGGCACGGACGGGAACGGGCAGGCCCCCACCGGAAACGGGGGCGGGGACGGGGGCGGGGAGGTCCCGGACGGGAACGCAAACCGGAACGGTGCCCGGTCCCGGGGCGGCTCCGCCACCGAGGTGCGGGCCGTCAACTGCGGCCACCTCTCCCCCTACCTGCTGCACCCCGACGGCCGTGTGGAGCCCGTCCCCCTGGACGCCGGCCTCCCGCTCGGCCTCGCCGCCCTGGCCGCCCCCGGCGAGCCGCGCCCGGTACGGCGCTTCGCGCTGCCCGGGGACGGGGTGCTGGTCCTGCTCACCGACGGCATCACCGAGGCCCAGGACGCCTCCGGCACGTTCTACCCGGTCGAACAGGGTCTGGCCGACCTCGCCGCCACCCCCGCCGACGCCCTGCCCGAGGCCCTGGAGCGGCGGGCCCGCCGCTGGAGCGGCGGCCACAGCCGCGACGACGTCACCGTCCTCGCCCTGCGCCCCGCCCCGTAGCCGCCGGCCCGCCGTGGGCGCGCCCCGGGAACGGTACGGGCCCGCACGGGGCGCATGAGGCCGTACGCAGGTCGCGTGCGGATCGCACGGGGTCGTACGGACCCGCCCATGGGGCCGTCCGACCCTTGACCCCCGGCTGCGGGCTCCACCTGCGGCGATCTAGGGTGCAGGCATGATCCCCACACCGATAACCGCGCCCGAGCCCGGCCCGCTCGACGGCCCGACGGACGACTTCCTCACCGACCCCGCCCAGGCGCTGCGGGTGATGATGCAGGGCAACGCCCGGTTCGTCACGGGCAACCCCGAGCACCCCAACCAGGACGCCGGGCACCGCGCGGCGCTCGCTCCGGCGCAGCGGCCCTTCGCGGTGCTGTTCGGCTGTTCGGACTCCCGGCTGGCCGCCGAGATCATCTTCGACCAGGGTCTGGGCGACCTGTTCGTGGTGCGCACCGCCGGGCACGTCACCGGTGCGGAGGCGCTGGGCAGCATCGAGTACGGGGTGAGCGTGCTGGACTGCCCGCTGGTGGTGGTGCTGGGTCACGACTCCTGCGGTGCCGTGGCGGCGGCGCTGGACTCCCTGGAGCAGGGGCAGCTGCCGGGCGGTTTCGTCCGGGACGTGGTGGAGCGGGTGACCCCGAGCGTGCTGTCCGCCAGGGCGGCGGGCATCGAGGACCGTGACGGGATCGTGGACGAGCACATCCGCCAGACCGTGGACCTGCTGGTGGAGCGCTCGCAGGCGCTGGCCGCGCGGATCGCCGAGGGGAAGGTGGCCGTGGTGGGCCTGTCCTACCGGCTGCGCGACGGCCGGGCCCGGCTGGTGGCCGCCCGGGGGCCGGTGGGCTGACGGGCCGTGTGCCCGTGGCGGGCCTGCCCGTCCTCGGGACCTGCGGGAGCCGCCGGAACCGCCGGAGCCATGGGACCTGCGGGAGCGGCGGGAGCGGCGGGAGCGGCGGGAACGCGATGTCCGATCACCGCCAGCGTCCTCGGTCGGGCCCGGGCAGAGTCGTTGACCAGCAACGATTCCCCATTCCGAGGACGGCAGTTCCCGTGCACAAGGTCATCGATCTCAAGGTCCTGTACTTCGGCACCCCGGTGGTGCTGATCGGCTCCCGCAACGAGGACGGCAGCGCCAACCTGATGCCGATGTCCTCGGCGTGGTGGCTGGGGCAGTCCTGCATGCTGGGCCTCGGCGACAGCTCCCAGACCGCCGCCAACCTGCGGCGCGAGGGCGAGTGCGTGCTCAACCTGCCCTCCTCCGCGCAGGTGGACGCCGTGGACGCCCTCGCGCTGCTGACCGCCAACCCGCGGATCCCCGAGTACCGGCTGAAGCAGGGCTACCGCCACGAGCGGCAGAAGTTCGCCGCGGCGGGCATGACCGAGCTGCCCGGCGAGCTGGTGCGGGCGCCGCGCGCCGCCGAGTGCCCGGTGCAGCTGGAGTGCCGGGTGGAGTCGGCGACGGCGCTGACGGGCGGCGGGCGCACCGCCTTCGAGGTGACGGTGGTGCGCGCCCACGTCGAGGAGAGCCTGCTGGTGCCCGGCAGCGGCCACTACGTCGACCCGGTCGGCTGGGACCCGCTGATCATGAAGTTCTGCGAGTTCTTCGGCGACGGGCGGCGCCTGGCCCCCTCCCGCCTCGCCGAGGGCTGGCAGATGCCGGGGCGGATGCCCGCCGCCGTGTGACCTCGGGCCGGGCGGTGACGTCCGGCCGGGCGGTGACGTCCGCTCAGTCCTCGGCCGGCCGTCGCTGCCGCTGTTGCCGCTGCTGCTGTTGCCGGCGCTGCTGCCGCCACCCGCGCAGGCGGCGACCGGCGTCGGTCGCCAGGCCGAGGACGAGCAGCAGGAGCAGCAGCGCGGCCAGCAGCGCCTGCGCCGCCGCGGTGACCGGCCAGTGCGCCGCCCGTGCGAAGAGCACCGCGGCGGCGGCCGGGGGCGCGGCGGCGCCCGCGATCCGGCGTACGGCCTCGCCGTCCGACCAGCTCGCCGGTCGGCCGCGCGAGGAACGCCGCAGCAGCGACCCGTACGTCAGCACGACGATCGCCGCCACCTCGGCGGCCGTCAGGACCAGTGCCACCGCCGCGTCCACGCCCCACCCCAGGGCACCGTTCACGCCCCCGCTCCCCCCGCTACGGTGCGACGGTCGCCCCGCAGGAGTCGCACACCCGGGTGGCGGGCAGTTCCAGGAAGCAGTTCGGGCAGATCGCCGGCGGGCGCGGCGGGGCGGCGACGGCGGCCTTGCGCTCCACCGTGGCGCGCAGGCGCGGGGCCAGGGCGGGGATGCCGCCGTCGGCGGGCAGGTCGGCGCCGAAGTGCCGGTAGCAGGCCAGGCGGGCGGCGGCCGCGTGCTGTTCGCGGTCCATCTCCGCGGCCACCGGCGGCTGTCCGGCCACCGCCAGCACCTCCTGGTAGCCGGGGCCGACCCGGCCGTCCGTGGCGTGCACCACCAGGGCGGTCAGCGGCGGGTCGCCGCGCCGGTGCGCCTCGAGGATCACCAGGGACAGCACCTTGCCGATCCAGTGCCGCTGGTTGATCCGGGTGCGTACCCCGGAGGCCTCCTGCACCGCCTCGGCCAGGTCCGCGTAGCTGATCACCGCGTGGTAGCGGCGCGCCACCTCCACCAGTGCGGGGTAGGCCGCCCTGGTCCACACGATGTGCGCCTGGCTGGCGCTGACCGCCGCGCCGTCCGACGCCCGCCAGTAGCTGTGCTGCTCGGTCATCCGCCCGCCCCTGCCCGTCTTGTCCGTGTCTGTCCTCCGCAGTCCCCCGCCGGAGCGAGGCTACCTGGCCCCGGAGCGGCGCCCTCGGGCGGGGCCTCGCCTCGGGCGAGGGGCCGGAGGGCTTGACTTCAAGTGCTGTTGAAGTCGTGGAATGGGTGCCGACCGCAACCGTACGGGCTCCGCGGTCGATGCCCCGCCCGTACGGAACCCGTACCGGGGCCGGGGCCGCCTTCTTTCGATCGCGCCGGAGGCGGCCCCGGCTCCCGGGGGTCCACCCGACCACCCGATTCCAGCCGATTCCACCCGACCCGACGTTTCCGCCCGACCCGCCCGACCACCTCACCGGTGCGCCACGGTGGGCAGCGAACGGCCCCCCACCGCTTTCTCCGGTCGGGGGCCTTCGTGTCGGGTGGGACACCCCCGGCCCGCACGGGCGAGCGGCGGCGGCTGTGATCCGGAACACGGTTGAGGTTGACCTCGGGTCAGGGTGGAGGCTCCTGCCACCGGGCCCGCTACCGAAGCGGGCCCAGCGGATACGAGGGGGCAGCATGTCCACCACCCACCACAGCGGTCACGGTCCGGATCGCCCGGGGCTGCGGCAGGCGATCGAGGAGATCGCCGAATCGGGTTTCCTCGGGGTGCAGCTGCGGGTGAACGACGCGCACGGCGAGTGGGTCGCCAGCGCCGGGTCCGCAGAGCTGGGCCGCGACGGCAGGCCGCCGGTCGACGGGCACTTCCGCGTCGGCAGCGTCACCAAGAGCTTCGTGGCGACCACGGTGCTCATGCTGGTGGCCGAGGGCCGGCTGGCCCTGGACGAACCGGCCGGCGACCACCTGCCCGGGCTCGGGCTGGACCGGCGGATCACCGTGCGGATGCTGCTCCGGCACACCAGCGGGATCTTCAACCACACCGGCGAACTGGAGGAGGACGGGACGTTCGTGCCGGGTGTCCCGTGGCGCGGCAAGGAGTGGGTGGACGGCCGCTTCCGCACCTACCGGCCCGAGGAGTTGGTGCGGCTGTCGCTGTCCCGGCCGGCGCGGTTCGCACCGGGGGCGCGCTGGAGCTACGCCAACACCAACTACGTGCTGGCCCGGCTGGTGGTCGAGCACGTCAGTGGCCGGCCGTTCGCCGGGGAGCTGCGGCGGCTGGTCCTGGAGCCGCTCGGGCTGACCGGCACGGTGGCACCGGGCGCCTCGCCGGAGGTCCCCGGGCCGCACGCCCACGGCTACTACCGCTACGAGGACGCCGGACGGGAGCGGACGGTCGACATCACCCGCCACAACCCGTCCTGGGTCTGCGGCGGCGGCGACATGATCTCGACCACCCGGGACCTGCACACGTACTTCTCCGCATTGATGGGCGGCAGGCTGCTGCCGCCCGGCCTGCTGGCCGAGATGCGCACGCCGGAGGCGACGGCCGGCTACGGACTGGGCCTGTTCGCCCAGAGCACGGACACCGGCACCGTCTTCCACCACAACGGCGCCACCATCGGCTCGGCGGCGCTGATGTACGGCTCCCCGGACGGCGGCACGACCCTGACCGCCGGGCTGAACTACGTGGACGACCCCGACGTGTCCATCGCGGCGGCGTTCCAGAGCGCCCAGCGGCGGCTCGTCGACGAGGTGTTCGGCGCCGGGGCCGGGGCCGGTCGCACGGCACCCCGCCCGCACGGCAGGCTGGACGGATGACGAACAGGGCGGACGGGGTCACGATCGGGCAGGCGGCGGCGTACGTCGGCGTCACGGTGAAGACGGTGCGGCACTACCACCGTCAGGGGCTGGTCGACGAGCCGCAGCGCGACTCCTCCGGCTACCGGCGCTACGGGTCGCAGGAGTTGCTGCGGCTCGTGCAGGTCCGGACGCTGGCCGCCGCCGGGGTGCCGCTGGCGGAGATCGGGCCGCTGCTCGACGCCGACGGCGAGCGCTTCACCGCCGCCCTCGCCGACGTGGAGCGGCGGCTGGACGAGCGGATCGCGGAGCTGACCGCGCGCCGCGACACCCTGCACCGGCTCGCCGACGGCGACCGGGCCCTGCTGCCCGACCGCGCCTGCGCGGCCCTGGAGCGGATGCCCGGGCTCGGCTTCGGCCCCGACTACGTGGCGGCGCAGCGCGAGGCCCTGGTGCTGGCGCGGGCGCTGGTGCCGGAGGGCTTCGACGGCTTCCTGGGCCTGCTCGAACGCCGCCTGGACGACCCCGGGTTCGTCGACCTGGCCAGACGCGGCCAGGAGGCCGAGGCCTGGGGGCCGGACGATCCGAGGATCGAGGAGCTCGCCGCCGCCATGGCCGACCACTACCTCGCCGACCCCGCCCTGCTGGGCGACCCCGCCGGCCTGCGCGCCTGGGCCGGGGCCGCCACCCAGTACCGGCTGATCGACCGCCACCGCGGCGAGCAGGCCCCGGTCTCGGTCCGGTTGACCGCCCTCACCGAGGCCAGGCTGCGCTGCGCCGGCATCCCGGCCCCGCACCGGTAGCGGCCCCTGAGGGGGCCGCGGGGGGGGGGGGGGGGGGGGGGGGGGCGGCCCCCCCGGGCCCCGCCCCCCCCCCCCGCGGCCCCCCCCCGCCCGCGCCGGCCGGCCCCGCGCCCCGCGCGGGGGGGGGGTTG